>JAGOXN010000032.1 GCA_018059685.1 Steroidobacteraceae bacterium
TGCAGGACGAGGATCTTGCGCATCGGGACGGCGCGGCTCCCAGGTATTCGGCGGATCGCGGGCGGCCCATTGTCGGGTACTGCGGCGACGGTGCAATATCCGGGCGACCCACTGGCCGTCGCGTGATCCACGCATGACGCTTGCATATCGCCCCGGGCGACCGCCGGTCGCAGGTGACATCGAACTGCGCGGCCTGCGCTGCCACCTGAAGAGCTGGCCGGGGTCGGACCCCGCGCCCATCGTCCTGCTGCACGGCTGGATGGATACCGGCGATACGTTCCAGTTCCTCGTCGACGCGCTCCCTGCGACCCGCAGTTTCGTGGCGCTCGACTGGCGCGGCTTCGGCCGCTCCGAGTGGCCGCAGGACGGCTACTGGTTTCCCGACTACTTCGGCGACCTCGACGCACTGCTCGAGCGACTGTCGCCCGGCAAACCGGTGACGCTGGTCGGCCACAGCATGGGTGGCAACGTCGCCCTCATGTATGCCGGCATCCGGCCGGAGCGCGTACGGAGGGTCGTGTCCATCGAGGGCCTCGGCCTGCCGCGAACGCAGCCGGGCGAGGCTCCCGGCCGTTACCGCACCTGGCTTGCGCAGCTGCGCTCGCCGCCGGCATTTGCCGCTGCGGATTCACCGGATGACCTCGTGCAGCGGCTCTTGCGGCGCAACGTGCGCCTCCTGCCCGATCGCGCGGCGTTCATCGCGCAGGCATGGGTCGAGGTGCGCGCGGACGGGCGCGTCGCGATGCGCGGCGATCCAGCGCACAAGCGCATCAATCCCGTGCTCTATCGACGCGAGGAAGCCGAGGCGTGCTGGCGTGAGATCACCGCCCCCGTGCTCTGCGTCGTCGGCGGGGACTCCGAGCTGCTGCGCCGGCTGGGCGACGATGCGCAGCCCTCCGCGCTGGCGCGCGTCATCCGCGGGGTCGAGGTCGCCGTTGTGCCGGAGGCGGGCCACATGGTGCACCACGATCAACCGGAGCCGCTTGCGGTCCTGGTCGAGGCTTTCCTCGGCCGGACCTGAGGCGCGTCGGCCGCAGGGTTGGCACCTATAATCGGCCGGCACGCGGCGAGGACACGATGCCCGACGGGGGATCACGGATCGGCTCATGGCTGGCGGAATTGCGGCGCCGCAAGGTGTTCCGCGTCGCGGTCGTATACCTCGTCGCAGGCTGGCTGCTGATCCAGGTCGCGGACGCGACATTCGGCCCCATCGGCCTGCCGGGCTGGGCGCTCACGCTGGTGATCGTGCTGGTCGCGCTCGGGTTTCCGCTGGCCTGCATCCTCGCCTGGGCTTTCGACGTCACGCCGAGCGGCCTCGAACGCACGCCCGCGGTGCCGAGTCCGGGCGCCGTCGAGCCGACCGGTTCGACCCTGTCGCCGCCCGTCGCACCTGCAGCTTCCCCGGTCGTCCGAGCGACGGCGCCTCCCGCCGCGCCGGCGCAGTCGGTCGCGATCCTGCCGTTCGTCGACATGAGCGCGGCCCGTGACCAGGAGTACTTCTGCGACGGCATCGCGGAAGAGATCATCAATGCGCTGTGCTGCATCCGCAGCCTGCGCGTTGCTTCCCGTACCTCGTCGTTCCAGTTCAAGGGCCGCCCGGCGGACGTGCGCGAGATCGGCCGCACCCTGGGCGTCGGATCCGTGCTCGAGGGCAGCGTGCGCAAGGCGGGCGACCGCGTGCGCATCACGGCGCAACTGGTGAACACGTCGGACGGGTATCACCTGTGGTCGGAGAGCTTCGACCGCGACCTGTCGGACGTGTTCGCCATCCAGACCGAGATCGCACAGCGGCTGCTCGAGACGCTCAAGCTGACGCTCACTCTGCGCGAGGCGGAAATGATCACGCGCGGCGGCACGTCCGACGCGGCGGCCTACGATCTGTACCTGCGCGGACGCTCGCAGCTGCGCTTCGGCACGAATCCGCGGCCGGCCGCCGAACTCTTCAGGCAGGCCATCGCGCGCGACGCGCGATTCGCCCAGGCGCATGCGGGCCTGGCGAACGCGATCGCGGTGCGAGGCATGTGGCGCCTCAACGTGGCCCCCGCCGAGGTCGAGGAGGCGTTTGCAGCGAGCCGCCGGGCGCTCGAGCTCGAGCCACTGATGCCCGAGGCGTACGTCGCGCGTGCGTGCCTGCTGTCCATGCAGGGTCGTGCCGAGGAATCGGTGCGGGATTTCGCGGAAGCGATCCGGCTGAACCCGGCGTCCGCGTACGCGCACTACCTGTATGCGCGCCAGCTGTTCGGCATGGGGCGCGTCGAGCAGGCCATCGCAATGTACGAGGCGGCCGACCGCCTCGAGCCCGACGACTACCAGATCCTGTCCATGCTGCATACGGCGTCGCGCAAGACCGCCGACTCCGCAAGGACGCGGCGCGTCGGGGAACGTGCGCTGCAGGCGGTCGAGCGGCGACTCGAGGTGGACCCGGACGACGCGCGGGCGCTGCAGCTCGGCGCGGCGGATGCCGCGAATCTCGGCCAGGCCGAGCGCTCGCGCGAATTTGCGGAGCGCGCGCTGCAGGTGCGTCCCAACGAATTCGGCACCTTGTACTGCGTCGCCTGTGCCTACGCGGTACTCGGCGACAAGGACCAGGCCCTCGACCTGCTCGAGCGGGCCCTGCGCCTGGGCCAGGGCAACGTCGGCTGGATCGAGAATGATCCGGACTTCGACTCGCTGCGCGACGAGCCGCGGTTCGATGCGCTGCTGGCCCGGTCGCGGGCCCCCGCTGCCGGGACGACGCCATGAGCAGGACGCATTCGGTCGCACTTCCCGTCGTGCAGCTCGTCGTCGTCGTCGTGGCACTCGTCGTCTCGGGCATCCGCCCTTACGACCGCGTGACGTGGGTGCTCGAGGTGCTGCCGGTACTGATTGCCGCGCCCCTGCTCCTGGCGACGTTCCGCGCGTTCCCGCTGACGCCGATCGCCTATGCGCTCATCGCGATCCACAGCCTCGTCCTGACCCTCGGCGCCCACTACACGTACGCGCGCGTGCCGCTCGGATTCTGGATCCAGGACTGGTTCGACCTTGCGCGCAATCACTACGACCGGATCGGTCACCTGATGCAGGGCTTCGGCCCCGCCATCATTATCCGCGAGCTTCTCATCCGCACGTCGCCTCTCGCGCCCGGGAAGTGGCTGTTCGCGATCGTCCTGTTCACGGTGCTCGGCGTGAGCGCAACCTACGAGTTCACCGAGTGGTGGGCGGCGCTGGCGGGGGGCGAGGCCGCCGCCGCTTTCCTGGGCACGCAGGGAGACCCATGGGACACCCAGTGGGACATGTTCCTCGCGGGTTGCGGAGCCATCGCGTCGCAGATCATCCTCGCGCCGGTACACGACCGGCAGCTGGCCGCAGTGGATCCGGCGGTGGCGCCGAAGCTCGGACTTCGGGTGTGAATCTGCGACGGGATTGCGCAGTCCGCGCGCGACCCGCGCATGAGCCGGCGGGGCTGGTCGGATCGAGTGGCCCCGTTCAGCCCAGCCGCTCGAAGCGCGCCGTGAAATGGCGCAGCTGTGGCGGCTGCGACACGATGCGCAGCCCGCGCAATTCGTCCTTCACCTGGACCAGTTCCTCGAAGACCTCGACCACGTAGTCGGCGTGCGACTGCGTGTAGACCCGTCGCGGCATCGCGAGGCGCACGAGTTCCATGCTGGCCGGGGATTCGGTGCCGTCGGGTCGCCGGCCGAACATGACGGAGCCGATCTCGCAGCTGCGGATGCCGCCGAGTTCGTAGAGCGCGACCGCGACGGACTGGCCCGGGTACTCGAGGGGCGGGACGTGTGGCAGCAGGCGGCTCGCGTCCACGAACACCGCGTGTCCGCCGACCGGCAGGATGATGGGCACCCCGAGCTTCACGAGTCGCTCGCCGATGTACTCGTTGGTGCGGATCCGGTAGCGCAGGTACTGCTCGTCGACCACCTCGTGCAGGCCCACCGCGATCGCGTCGAGGTCGCGGCCGGCGAGACCACCGTAGGTCGGAAAGCCTTCAGTGAGGATCAGGCGGTTGCGCGCCTCGCCCGCGAGGGTCGGGTCGTTCATGGCGAGCCATCCGCCGATGTTCGCGAAGGCGTCCTTCTTCGCGCTCATGGTCGCCCCGTCCGCCACGGCGAACATGTCACGCACGATGTCGGTAACCTTTCGTTCGGCCTGCCCGGCTTCCCGGGTCTTGATGAACCAGGCGTTCTCGGCGAAGCGGCAGGCATCGATGAAGAGCGGCTTGCCGTGGCGACGTGCGATCCCGGCCGTCTGTTCGATGTTGTGCAGGCTCACCGGCTGGCCACCGCCCGCGTTGTTGGTCACCGTCAGCATGATCAGCGGGACGCGGGAGCCGTCGTCCTGCAGCAGGCGCTCCAGTCGCCCGAGGTCCATGTTCCCCTTGAAGGGATGTGGCACGTCGGTTCGCAGGGCCATGGGGTCGACGAAGTCGAGCGCCGTCGCGCCGCTCGCCTCGATGTTGCCGCGGGTCGTGTCGAAATGCGTGTTCGACGGGATGATCCTGCCCTTGCCGCCGAGGATCGAGAACAGGATCGCCTCGGCGGCGCGGCCCTGGTGCGTCGGGATGACGTGCTGGAACGGCATGAGTTCGCGCACTGCCGCCTCGAACCGGTAGTACGAGGGCGAGCCCGCGTACGACTCGTCGCCGCGCATGAGCGCCGCCCACTGCTCGGCGCTCATCGCACTGGTGCCGGAGTCGGTCAGCAGGTCGATCATCACGTCGTCGGCATGCAGCGCGAACAGGTTGTATCCCGCTTTCCGCAGCAGGCGCTGGCGCTCCTCGCGCGTCGTCATCCGGATCGGTTCGACCGACTTGATGCGGAACGGCTCGATGATGGTCCGCACGGCGCGGCTCGCCCGTCAGGAAATCGGCTCGTCGAACAGCAGCGCGCGCACGAATCGCACCGGCGGCGAGCCGAACGACAGCACCCGGTCGTGGTATGCGCGCAGCTCGAAGCGCTCGCCCCAGCGGCGCTCGGCCTCCGTGCGCAGGTCGGCATGCTCCTGGTAGCCGACGAAATAGGTGGAGAGCTGGGTCGAGGTGAGTTGCGCGCGCACCCACTTGCCGGCGGCCTCGCGCTCCTCCTGGAAGCCAGTCTGCGTCATGAGTTCCATGGCCTCCTCGCGCGTCATGCCGTCGACGTGGATTGCAGAGTCCATGATCGCGTTGGTGATGGCGCGCAGGTACCACTTGAGCTGCACGAGCTTCATGAGCGGATCGTCACGGCGAAAACCCTGCTCCTGCATCACGCGCTCGGCGTAGACCGCCCAGCCCTCGATGAACGGGCCCGAGTAGAGCATCGCGCGCAGGACGGACGGGTACTGGTTCGAATGGGCGATCTGCAGGTAATGGCCCGGCATCGCCTCGTGGATGGAGAGGTTGGCGATCGAGCGATCGTTGTATTCGCGCAGGAACGAGTCGGCCTGCGGCCCGGTCCAGTCGTCCGGGATGGGCGACACCGCGTAGAACGTGCGCTGGCCCTTGTCGAGCGGACCCGGCGAATCGCAGTAGGCCACGGCCACGCCGCGCTGGAACTCGGGCATCAGGATGATCTCGAGCGGTTCCGCGGGCACGCTGACGAAGCCGCGGGCACGCACGAATGCCGTCGCTTCCCCGAGCGTGCGGCGGGCAAGGTCGACGACGCCGTCGCGGGCAGGCCGGTCGGCGGCGGCGAGTTCGAGCGCCGCCGCGATCGCCGCCTGCTGCTGCCCGGGCGTCGGGCTCTCGGGCAGCGGCAGTGGCGAGTCACGGGCGGCGAGCACTTCGCGTGCGATCGCATACATCCGCTCGCGCGTCCGAGTGAGTTCGGCGCCGGCGCGCCGGCGGATGTCCTCGCGCGACAGCGGCGACATGAGTTCGAACGCGAGCCGCTGGTCATAGAGTTCGCGTCCGATGCGGAACTCGCCTTTTGCGTGCGGGACGAGCTGCGTCTCGAGCCATTTCTGGTGCTCGCCGACCGCCGCGCGCGCGCCGTCGACGGCGCGCCCGAGCCGCGCGCGCTCCTCCTCGGGCAGCGTTGCCATCGCCGGGACGACCAGCTCGTCCACCAGGCTCAGCACGCCCCTGTTCTGCCTGACTGCGGTTTCCGCGTGTATCGACGGGACCCGCGCGGGCACGAGGTTCGCGCGTTCCTGCTCGAGCAGGCGCGGCAGCTTCTCGAGGCGGGACGCCACTGAGCGCAGCCGGTCCGGCATCGGCGCATAGTCGCGGGCCAGCAGGCCGTAGATCGCGTCTCCCGCGAGTCGCGTGTACACGATCGGATCCCAGGACCAGTCGCGGAACTGCTCGAGCGTCCAGATCGCGTAGCGCAGCCGGTTGTCCAGCAGCGCGGCATCAACCTGGTTCGAGCGGGACAATGCGGCCCGCTCGATGGCCTGCAGGCGTGCGAGCGCTTCCTTCGTCCAGGCCAGGGTCCGGGCACGCCCATCGGGGCCGAGATCGTCGAGCTCCCCATCGAAGCGGTGATCGCCCAGCGCCGTGGCCTGCACGGGCGCGTAGCGCCCGAACTCGTCGATGAAGCGCGTCCCGAGCGCCTCGAATTCGCGATCCGCGGCCGAAGGCGCGGCAGCGGCGCGCTGCACGCCCGCGACGACGGCCAGCACCAGGACGAGATACGCGGCAAGCGACGTGCGTGCTGAATGCATCGGGATCTCCGTGCGCGTGGTTGGGGCGGCCCTTTGGCCCGGTCGAGCAATCGTACCGGCCGCGCTATGCTGCCACGACCCATGAAAGCATTCACCCGGCGCGCGGTTGCATGAGTGGTGCGAGCGACGCGCGTCCGACCCTGGCGCGCAATCGCGACTTCGTCCTGTACCTTGCGGCACGGTTCCTGGCCACGCTCGCGGTCCAGATGCAGACGGTGGCCGTCGGCTGGCAGGTCTACGCAGCGACGCGCGACCCGCTCGACCTCGGTCTCGTCGGCCTGTCGCAGTTCCTGCCGTTCGTGCTGCTCATCCTGCCGGCCGGCCAGCTCGCGGACAGCCGCGACCGGCGCCGCATCATGACCACGTGCTACACGATTCTCTGCGCATGCGCGCTGCTCCTGCTCGCGCTGGCTGCCCGTGGATTCGACAGCGCGCGTCCGGTGTTCGCGGTGATGGTGCTGTTCGGCATCGCGCGCGCGCTCGGCATGCCCACGAGCCAGGCGCTGCTGCCGAACCTCGTGCCGAGGGAACAGTTCGGCAAGGCGGTCGCACTCAATTCATCGACCTGGCACGTGGCCACCATCGCCGGTCCCGCGCTGGGAGGTATCGTGTATCTCGCCGGCGCACGCGCGGTCTACGCCTCCGTCGCCGTCATGCTGGCCATCGCGAGCGCGCTCACGCTGGCGCTGCGACGCGGCGGTGAGCGGCCGGCGGCGCGCGAACCGGCGACCTGGGACACGCTGCTCTCGGGCCTGCGGTTCGTGCGCAATCGTCGCCCGCTGCTCGGCGCGATCTCGCTCGATCTCTTCGCGGTGCTGTTCGGCGGGGCCACGGCGCTGCTGCCGGTCTACGCCGCAGACGTCCTGCACGTTGGTCCGGGCGGGCTCGGCCTGATGCGGACGGCACCGGGCGTCGGTGCCGCGGTGTGCGGCCTCGTGCTCGCGGCTGTGCCGATCTCGCGGCAGGTCGGCCGCTGGATGTTCGGCGGCGTGTTCATGTTCGGCGCCGCCACGATCGTGTTCGGTCTTTCCACGAGCTTCGGGCTCACGATGGTCGCGCTCGTCGCCATGGGAGCGGGTGACATGGTGAGCGTCTATATCCGTCACCTCCTCGTGCAGCTCGAGACACCCGACGCGATCCGCGGCCGGGTGAGCGCGGTGAATGCGGTATTCATCGGTGCGTCCAACGAGCTCGGCGAATTCGAGTCCGGGCTGACCGCGGCGCTCTTCGGCACGGTGCCGGCGGTGATCGTCGGCGGCGTCGCCACCCTGGCGGTCGCGGGCGCATGGACCCGGTGGTTCCCGGAACTCGCACGCATGGATCGCTTTCCGGAGCCGGCTGTCAGCGATGCAGGCTGACATCTGTATGGATGTACAGTATGCTCGCGAGCATGGCTACGGTCGACCGGTACCGGGTGGAAAAGGGCCGCGGAGCGGTCACGAACCCTGCGGGCCGGTTTGAAGCCCTGCGATCCGAACCATTCGACGACGGCTGGAGCAGTGTCGACGATCCACCACGGCGGACCGGGACCGTCCTGGTGGCCGATCGTCCGGCGCGCGCGATCACACGCAACGATTCGCCGGACGTGCCCTTCGACCTGTCGGTGAATCCCTACCAGGGTTGCGAGCACGGCTGCATCTACTGCTTCGCTCGACCGACGCACGCCTACTGGAACCTGGGCGCCGGCCTCGATTTCGAGACGCGCCTGTTCTACAAGCCCGGGCTCGCGCAACTGCTGGACCGGGAGTTGCGCGCGCCGGCCTATGCCTGCAAGCCCATCAACCTCGGTGCGAATACCGACCCCTACCAGCCCGCCGAGCGCGAACATCGCTCGACCCGGGGAATCCTCGGGGTGTTGCTCGCGCATCGCCATCCGGTGACCATCGTCACCAAGGGCTCGCTCATCCTGCGTGATCTGGACCTGCTCGTCGAACTCGCGGCGCGCAATCTCGTGCGGGTGTACTCGAGCCTCACGACACTGGACGACGCGCTCAAGCGCGCGATGGAACCACGGGCCGCGTCGCCACAGGCGCGCCTGCGTTCGATCCGCGAGCTCACGGACGCCGGCGTGCCCGTCGGTGTGCTGCTCGCACCCGTGATCCCGGCGCTGAACGATCACGAGATGGAAGCTCTGCTCGCGGCCGCTGCGGATCACGGCGCGCAGCGCGCCGGGTACCTGCTGCTGCGCCTGCCGCGCGAAGTCGCGCAACTATTCGAGCAGTGGCTGCGCGAGCATCACGCCGGACGTGCGGACCGGGTCCTCAACCTGCTGCGCGAGTTGCATGGTGGCCGGCTGAATGACCCGCGCTTCGGTCATCGCATGCGCGGCGAGGGCGCCTATGCGCAGGCTCTGGCGGCCCGGTTCGCCGCCGGATGTCGCCGTGCCGGCCTCGACATGGGTCGCGGTCCGCCTCTCGACACCGGGCAGTTCCTGCGCGACCCCGACGCTCCACAACAGTACGAAATGTTGCTTTGAGCAGTGCGCGGCGGCGCTCCGTACCGCGGCCGCGGGCGTATACTGTTGCCAATCGCGGTCGGGCTTCCTGTTCGAGGTCGGTCAGCTTCAGGAGGGAGCGCGCCATGAACGTCGTCCCCATTGAATCGAGTCGGCCGCTGCGCGGAACGGACGCCCGCCGCGCGGTGATCTGTGTCGCAGCCGCGGGGTTCGTCGCCTCGGGCTGCATGACCTCGAAAGTCGAGGAAAACAGGCAGGTTGCCGCATCCATACATGCCAACGAATCAATCGTGGTGCTCAAGAAGCCACAGCTCGAAGGCGTAGGCACCGAAGAGAAGTTCCTCGACTGCGTGCAGGAGCGCCTTGGTGGCGTACTCGTGCACCCGGAAGAGGGGCAGACCGCCAGGAAGCGCGACGACGGCGGCGTGCCGTTCAGGATCTACGGCGAACAGGAGTTCACCGACGCACTGTTCCCGTGGTTCGAGCCGAGCACTGCCCCTGCGAACGCCGCGGGATTGAAGAATCTTCTCGCGCGACCCGGCGTCAACGACCGCCTCGCCGAGATCGGCGTGCGTTATGTCGTGTGGATCGACGGCAACACCCGCAAGACCGACGGCGGAGGAAGCGTCGCCTGCGCCGCGGGGCCTGGCGGTGCGGGTTGCCTCGGCGTCGGCTGGTGGGAAAAGCAGTCGGGTTACGTTGCTTCGGTCTGGGACCTCGCGACTGCGAGTGAGCTCGGTACCGTCAGTACCGACGTCTCGGGCACCTCGGTCCTGATCGGAGCGATTGCCCCGATCCCGATCATCACGCCCGTGCAGCGCACCGCGTGCGACCGCCTGTCCGACCAGCTCCGATCGTTCCTCTTCGGCAGCGATCTCGCCGGGGGTGGAACGACGGCCTCCGGCGGGAGCAGCGGCTCACGTTGAACCTCGGCCGGTCCGGGCGACTCAAAGCTTTTGATCGGGGTACGTACCGGGCCGCGGCGCGCGGCGCTGCCTCCCGGAGGTTCGAGCGATGACGTACGCATTCAACCTGCGCCGTGCGTGGCCGGCGGCCTGCGCCCTGGCGCTCGCCGGCTGCATGACGTCGAGCTCGACGTCGTCGCCCTCGATGCCACAGCCGCCGGGCTCGTCGTCGCCATCCTCGTCGCCTTCTTCCCCCTCGGGTGGCAGTCCCGGCCAGAGCCCGAGCCAGGGCGGCAGCGAGTCGCCTTTCCCGTCGCAGCAGACTCCGGGCGGCGGTGCGCCCGGCTCGAGCAACCCGTCACAGGGGCAGCCTGGTGCCAGTGGCGGCCCTTCGACGAGTGGCTCGGGCCAGCCGTCGGGCGATTCGTCCGGGCAGCCCGGATCGTCGGGCTCGCCGTCATCGACCAGCCAGGGATCCGGGCCGTCGGGCGGGCAACCCGGCGGCCAGCAGGATGGACAGCCGGGCGGGCGGCAGGGCCGCCAGCCAGGCGGACAACCCGCACAGGGCTGGCCTCAGCCGCCCGGCGGTGAGCAGGGCAACGCCGGCGGGGTGCCGGACACCGGCCAGGGTTCGCCCGGCAGCAGCGGCGGTACGCAGGGCGGCACACCGGGCACCGCCGGAAGCAGTGGCGGTGCGCAGGGCGGCACACCGGGTGCTACCGGCTCCAGCGGCGGTGCGCAGGGCAGTTCGTCAGGCTCGGTCGGGAATGCAGGTCAGTCGTCGCAGGCGGGCGGTGGCCAGCAGGGCGGTGCCGGGGCTCCGCCGGGCTCCGCCGGTGGCGGTAGTGCTCAAACCGGTTCGCCCCAAGCCGGGTCTGCAGGGCAGGCGTCGGGAGGCGCGGGATCCGCGGGATCCGACAAGGGGACTGGCGGCCGTTCCGGGCGTGGGTCGGTCGGCTCATCCGGGCCGGGCGGGTCCCCCGGCGGAGGGCCCGTCACGTCGGAAGACAGGCGGGCACAGATCGACCGGCGATTCGATGAGACGTTCGCGGTCTTCGACGAACGCATGCGCCGGGAGCAGGAAACGGTTTCGCAGGAGCGCGCTTCCCGCGGCTCGGGTTCGGGCGAGGGTGGCGGGACCGCAGGCGACGCCGGCGACGGCGGCATGGCCGGCGGGGACGGCACCGAAGGCTCCGGTGGCGAAGGCACCGCGGGCCAGGGTGGAGCGACGGGCGAGGCACCGGAGGCCGGAGCCCAGCATGGCGGGCCGGGTGGACAGGGGACCGGCGGCGAGGGTGGCGAGGTCGCAGGCGATCAGGGCGGCGGCGGAGGCGGCGTCGGCGGTGGCGGTCCGAAGGGTGGCGCTGGCCCGAATACCGTCCCGGCGGACATCCCCGACGGGCGCGACGACGATATCGTGGCGCGGCAGCTTCGCGAGGCAGCCATGAAGGAGACGGATCCGGAGTTGCGCGAGCGCCTCTGGGAAGAGTATCGACGTTACAAGCAGAGTACGCAGTGAGCGAAGATCACGACAGGAGACGAATGGCACGCGCGCTGTTTGCCGCGATCGCATCGGTGGCGCTGCTCGGCGGCTGCGTCGTGCAGGACGAGCGGCCGATGGTACGCATCGCCGCGGAGAAGGCCACGCGGGAGGTACCCGAGGACGAACTTCTCGACGTCGGCGTGAGACTGTTCGACCCGAACATCCCGACCGAGGAGCAGGATCGCGAGAGGAAGCGCGTCTTCCCCGAGGTGCGCAAGGCCGAGTCGCGCTACATACCGGTCGTGATCCGGGACACGCTCGAAGGAACGGGATACTGGGGCCAGGTGCGCGTCCTGCCGCAGGACAGCTCCGCGATGGACGTGCTGGTGGACGGCCGGATCCTGCAGTCCGACGGTCGCGAGCTGAAGCTCGACATCACGGTCACCGACGCCACCGGCCGGACGTGGTTCAGGAAGGTGTACGAGGGTCGCGCCGACACGCGCGCCTATTCGGAGGGCGTCGGCAAGCCCGCCGACCCGTTCGAGAATCTCTACAACACCCTGGCGAACGACCTGCTCGCGGCACGCGCGGAGCTGACCCGCGATCAGCGGGTCCAGATCCGCCAGGTCTCGGATCTGCGCTTCGCGGCAGACCTCGCCCCGTACGCGTTCCGCGGCTACCTCGCCCAGGATCG
Organism: Steroidobacteraceae bacterium; assembly: GCA_018059685.1. Lineage (GTDB taxonomy): Bacteria > Pseudomonadota > Gammaproteobacteria > Steroidobacterales > Steroidobacteraceae > RPQJ01. The sequence continues at coordinate 12,171 of JAGOXN010000032.1, forward strand.
CAAGGGCTCCTACTCGGTCGCGCGCCTGCCGGCCGGCGACGATCCCATGGTGCAGCGCATGCAGCGCGTGCGGGAACGCGATTACGCGCTCGTCGACACGCTGAACGAGCACTACGCGAGCTTCGGCGACCAGGTCGAGGTGCCGTACACGAACTGGCGCAAGTACAATCACGAGGAGCTCGAGGCGGAGACGCTCGCGAAGCGCCAGGCCCTGACGCGGCAGGTGCTCGGTGCGGTTGCCGTCGTGGGAGGCGTGATCGCCGGTCAGAACAGCGGCAGCAGCGCCGCTTCGGCGGCTGCAACTGCAGCGGTGATCGGCGGCATCTACGCATTCAAGAGCGGACTCGACAAGAACGCGGAGATCAAGGTGCACGGCGAGTCGCTGAAGCAGCTCGGCGAGTCGTTCCAGGCCGAGGTGCAGCCGATGGTCGTCGACGTGGAGGGCCGTACCCTGGAACTCAAGGGCTCAGCCGAGGAGCAGTACGCCGAATGGCGGCGACTGCTCAAGGAACTCTACGAGAACGAGACCGGGTTGCCGGCCACCGCCGCTGCCGGCGCGCCCGATGCGCCGGCGCCGCAGGCCCGGCGACCCTGAATCGCGGCGCAGGTCAAGCATGATGCTCGAGAGCGGGCAGGGTTTCGCTGCGCGGTACACGCTGCTGCGCAAGCTCGCAACGGGCCGTTCGGCCGATACCTGGCTCGCCCGCGACGGTCACTCGGGCAGCGAGCGAGCGCTCAAGATCGCGCATGATGAGGGCGGGGCAGGGCGCGGGCAGTTCCTCGCGGGACTGCGCCTGCAACAACGTGTCGAGCACCCCAACGTGCTGCGGGTTCTTGCCATCGAGAGCGGCGATCCCGCCTTCGCGGTGCTCGAGCATGCGTCGGGCGGCGACGCCGCCCGGTTGCGCGGGCAGCGCTGGCCAGAGCTGCAGTCGCTCCTGGTGCAGGTTGCGGAGGGCTGTGGGGCGCTGCACGAACTCGGTTATGTCCATGGCGACCTGAAGACCTCGAACGTGGTGCTCGACGCAACGGGAAACGCCCTGCTCACGGACTTCGAGACCGCGGCTCCGATCGGCGATCCCGCCGCGTCCCGAGCGGGGTCGCCGTTCGCGATGAGCCCCCAGCAGTTCGACGGTGCGCCGTCCTCCGTCGCCGACGACGTCTACGGATTCGGAGCGCTCGCCTACGAATTGCTCTCGGGCTATCCCCCCTTCTACCCGGACCCGCGGCCCGAGCGGGTGCGCAGCGAACGACCGGCGCCGCTGCCTGGCCGGCTGGACGTTCCGGAAGCGGTCGAACGCCTCGTGCAGGAGTGCCTCGCCAAGAACCCCGATGACAGGCCGACCAGCCTGCGCAGCGTCGCCGCGCGCCTGCGCTCCGTGGCGGCAGCAGCGCCGCGACCGTCGGCAGTGCAGCCGGACACCGCGCAGGTCGTGCTGCGCGCCCCGCAGGTGCAGGCCCCTGCGATCGAGCCCAGGTGGCAGCGGCACGCGAGCGTCGGTCCGAGCGCGGCCGAGTTGCGCTCGCAGGGGTTCCGTCGCGGCCTCGTCGTGGGAACGCTCGCGTTGCTGCTGCTCGCGGCTGCCGCAGTGTTCCTGGCACTGCCACGCTGGGTCGAGAGGCGCACGACGGAACCCACGACGGCGCAGGTCCCGGCAGCGGCTCCGCCGTCCGCGCCTGCGACCGCTGTGGATCGCGACCTCGAGCAACTCGCCGAGCTCAAGCGCCAGTACGAGGTGGCGCGTCCGCCTGTTGCGGCCCGGCTCGCGGCCCTCGACGCCCGCAACGCCGGGCCATGGGCAGGGGAGGGCTACGCGCGAGGACGCCAGGCGTTCACGGATGCGGAGACGGCCTTCGCGGCCCAGGAGTATGCCGCGGCGCTCGAACTCTTGAAGGCGGCCGACCATGGGCTTGATGCTGCGGAGAAACTGGCCGCGGCGACGCTGCGCCAGGCTCTGGCGGCAGGGCGTGCAGCGATCGATGCGGGAATCGCACCGGAAGCCCGCAGGCAGTTCGAACTGGCGCTCGCGATCGATCCGGTGAACGCGGTGGCGAAGCGCGGCCTCGAGCGCACGGGAACGCTCGATGAGGTTCGGCGATTGCTCGCCGCGGCGGCTGCCTCCGAACGGGACGGTCAGGCGGCGGCGGCCGAGGCGGGCTATCGCAAGGCGCTCGAACTCGACCCTGACACGAACGCTGCGCGGGAAGCGCTCGCTCGCATGCAGTCGGCGGCCACGGGTGCAGCATTCGCCGCGGCCATCTCGCAGGGACTGGCTGCGACCTCGCGCCGGGACTATGTCGCTGCAAGGGAGGCCTTCGAACGTGCGAATCAAATACGCCCCGGTAGCGCGGAGGCGAGGGACGGCCTCGCTGCGGTGGAGCGTGCGGTCGGTGATCGCGCCATCGGTGAGCGCCTGTCGGCGGCACAGCGGGCCGAGGGCGAGGAGCGCTGGGCCGACGCGGTGGCGGACTTCCGCAAGGCGCTCGATCTCGACCGCAACCTGCTCGCGGCGCAGCAGGGCCTCGAACGCGCAGAGCCGCGCGCAATGCTCGCGGCCGAACTCGAGGCCTACATGGGCAAGCCCGAACGACTGTTCTCGAGCGAGGTGCGCGGGGCCGCGCGCGCCGCGCTGGCACGGGCGGCAGCCGTGCCGTCGCCGGGCCCGGTACTGACTCAGCAGGTGGCGACGATCACCGGCCTCCTGGCCGCTGCCGAAACGCCGGTGCGGGTCGAGTTCGCCTCCGACAACCAGACCGAGGTCACCATCTATCGCGTCGGCAAGCTCGGTGTCTTCGACCGCAAGGACATGGAACTCCTCCCGGGGCGCTACACCGTCGTCGGGACACGCACGGGATTTCGCGATGTGCGTCGCGAGTTCACCATCCTGCCGGGTCGCGAGAGCGCCGCCCTCGTGATCCGCTGCGAGGAGCAGATCTGAGCATGGAGCTCCTGCTGCGTGAACCGCTCGGCGACCGGTCCCTCGTGGCGGGCGATCTGCCGCTGTCGATCGGTGGCACGGGCGCTGATCTCGTGATCGCGGGCGTCGTGGAGGGGCCGCTCGCCTGGGTGGGGCTGCAGGAGGACCAGTTGTTTCTGCAGCCGCGCGACGCTGCCGCGCCCGTGCTGCTGAACGGCGCCCGCATCACTGCGTCTGCGTGGCTGCGCAGTGGCGACGTGCTGGACGTTGGCGCGGGCCGGCTCAAGTACCGGGTCGACGACGGACGCCGCCTGCTCGAAGTCGTCGCGGGTGGCGCCGACAACGTGACTGCACCACCGGTCGCTGACACGCCCGGCAGCGTCGCCGGTTCCGGTGCGGACGAAGGCGCGGCCATCGAGCCGGTCGCGTTCCGTCGGGCGCCGACGGCGCCTGCGCCCGCGGTGCGCGGCGCTGGCCGGCGGCGTGCGGCGCTCGCGCTCGGCCTCGCGGCCCTCGCTGCCGTGGCGGCGCTGGTATTCACCAGCGCGTCGGTACTGGTCGACGTCGAGCCTGCGGCCGACCGGGTGGTGTTCGAAGGTCGTTGGCCTGGCGTACGGCTCGGCACGAGTCACCTGCTCAGGCCGGGAAAGTACACGCTGGTGGCCGAGCGCGCCGGGTACGAAGTCCTGCGGGTGCCGGTGGAGGTCACGCGCGAACGTGGCCGGCGACTCGAGCTGCGGCTGGTTCCGCTGCCCGGGCGGCTCAGGGTCGTGCTGCCGGTACCGGGCGAGGTCCGCATCGACGGAACGGTGGCGGGGAAGGCTCCGGGGGAATTCACCCTGCGCGCAGGCAAGCATGCGATCGCGATCGACACGGAACGGTACCTGGATTTCGCGACTGAGGTGCAGATCGAGGGCCTCGGCAGGCTGCAGGTGCTGGAGCCGCGGCTGACGCCCGGATGGGCCGCAGTGCAGATCTCGAGCGAGCCAGCCGGTGCCGAGGTACGCGTCGACGGTGAAGTTCAGGGCAAGACGCCGCGGGGATTCGAGCTGATGGCCGGGTCGCACCGCATCGAGTTGCATCTGGCCGGATTCAAGCCGTGGGTGAGCGACGTCCAGGCCGTCGCGAACGAGCCGCTCGGGATCGGACCGGTGAGGCTCGGCCTGCCGGACGGGCGCCTCGTCGTGCGCAGCAACCCCGCCGGCGCGAGCGTGACCGTGGGCGGTGCGTACCGCGGCCGCACCCCGCTCGAAGTCGACGTCAGTCCCGACCTCGAGCACTTGGTCGCCGTGGCGCGGGATGGCTACGAGTCCGCAACGCGGTCGGCCAGGGTCGCGCCGG
>JAGOXN010000212.1 GCA_018059685.1 Steroidobacteraceae bacterium
GGTCGCCGGTCAACTCGCGCACGAGCCCCGTGCCGAACAACGCGTCGACGATGACGTCGGACTCGAGCGCGTCGGACGACCACGACTGGCATCGGCCACCCGCTGCGGCGAAGTCGTCGAAAGCGCGACGCGCATCCCCCGTGAGCCGGCCCGGATCGCTCGCCGCGACGACGATCGTCGCGAGGCCCTGCGCACGCGCCACGCGCGCGACCACATACCCGTCGCCGCCGTTGTTGCCCGGCCCGCAGAGAACCGTGATTGACCGAGCGGCGGGCCAGAGGCTGCGCAGCGCGTTGAGCGTCGCGTGACCCGCGCGGGTCATCAACTCGTAACCGGGCACGCCGAACTCATCGATGGCGCGTCGATCGAGCGCCCGCACCTGGTCGGCCGTGTAGAGGGCCCCGCCGGATTCCTGCATCGGGGCATTATACTGGCGGAAGCTCCTTCCCCCTCCGGCAACCCAGGCAGCCGGGGCACGCCGCGGCCGGCGCATGCCGTGCCCCGCGACGCTCGCCGCTCAAGACGCCGCGCCAGCCTCACACCAACCCTGCGACATGGACTACCAAGCGCTCGCGATACAGGTCAAGGACTGGGGCCGCGGGCTCGGTTTCCAGCAGGTCGGCATCGCGGCGGTCGACCTGCCCGAGGACGAGCGACGCCTGTTCGCCTGGCTCGCGGCCGGATGTCACGGCGCAATGGAATACATGGCGCGTCACGGCACGCTCCGCACACGACCGCAGGAGTTGATCTCCGGCACGGTGCGCGTGATCTCCGCGCGCATGGACTACCTGCCGGGTGGCCGGCCGGCCGAGGAGACTCTGGCCGACCCCATGCTTGGCTATGTGTCGCGCTACGCGCTCGGACGCGACTACCACAGGCTGGTGCGCGCGCGGCTCGCACGCCTCGCCTCGCGACTCGCCGAGGTCGCAGGTTCGAGCGGCTACCGCGCATTCACCGACAGTGCGCCGGTACTCGAGAAGGCGCTCGCGCGCGACGCGGGTCTCGGCTGGATCGGCAAGCACACGAACCTGCTGCACCGGCAGCACGGTTCGTGGTTCTTTCTCGGCGAGGTCTACACCGATCTGCCGCTACCCGTGGATGCGCCCGTGAGCAGCCACTGCGGCAGCTGCACCGCCTGCCTCGACGTGTGTCCGACGCGGGCGATCGTCGCGCCCTACCGGCTCGATGCGCGGCGCTGCATCTCCTACCTCACGATCGAGCTGCATGGCCCGATCCCGGAGGAGTTCCGCGCCGCGATCGGCAACCGTATCTACGGCTGCGACGACTGCCAGCTCGTCTGCCCGTGGAACCGCTACGCGCGCCTCACGGCCGAGACTGACTTCGCGCCGCGTCACGGTCTCGACGGGTCCCGGCTCGTGGAACTCTTCGCGTGGAGCGAAGCCGATTTCCTCGAACGCACTGCGGGCAGCGCGATCCGCCGGATCGGCTACGAGCGCTGGCTGCGCAACGTCGCGGTCGCACTCGGCAATGCACCGGCGACGCCGGATGTGACTGCGGCGCTCGGATCACGCCGCGACCACGCGAGCCCCCTCGTCCGGGAACACGTCGGCTGGGCGCTCGACCGGGCGGGCGCGACCCTCAGGCACGACCCGTGAGCTCGCCTCTGGCCCGGCACTGCAGGTTGTCGATGAGCCGCGCACGGCTCAGGCGGGCCGCCGCGAGCACCACGACGTCGACGTTGCGACCCGCCGGGCGCGCGAGCGTTCCCGCCATGCGCACTTCGAAATAGTCGGGACTGAAGCCTGCGGCGCGCAGCGCCTCGAGGCCCTCGCGCTCGATATCGGCGATGTCGCCGTCGCCCGACTCGAGCCGGCGCCGCGCATGGTCGAGCGCGCGGTAGAGCCGCGCGGCCCGGCCGCGCTCCTCCGGATCGAGGTATCGGTTGCGCGAACTCAACGCGAGGCCGTCCTCGGCCCGCACCGTCGGCGCACCCACGATCCTCACCGGCAGGCACAGGTCCTCCACCACGTGGCGGATGACCGTGAGTTGCTGGCAGTCCTTCTCGCCGAAGATCGCGACGTCGGGCTGGACGAGGTTGAGCAGCTTCACCACCACCGTGGCCACGCCCTGGAAATGCCCGGGACGGAACGCGCCGCAGAGGATGTTCGAGAGCTCCGGCACCTCGACGATCGTGCGGCCGGCGGCGCCCTCCGGATACATCTCCTCGACCGTCGGCAGGAACAGTACGTCGACACCGAGCTCGGTGAGCAGCGCCGCGTCCTCGACGGGCGTGCGCGGATAGGCGAAGAAATCCTCCGTCGGGCCGAACTGCAGCGGGTTCACGAACACGCTCGCGACGACGCGCCGGCCGTGCAGGTGCGCCGCGCCTACGAGGCTCGCGTGGCCCGCATGGAGATTGCCCATCGTGGGCACGAAGGCGATGCTCTCGCGCGCGAGCCGCCATTCCCGCACGCGCTCGCGCAGCTCCCCGATGCGCGTGATGGTCTCCATGCGCACAGGCTAGAAGCAGTGCTCCGGCGCGGGATAGGCGCGGGACTTCACCGCCTCGACGTAGCTCCTGACGGCCGCGAGCGGGCTGTCGTGACCCGCCATGCAGTTCTTCACGAAGCGGGGCTTGCGCCCCGGCGTGATGTCGAGGACGTCGTAGAGCACGAGGATCTGCCCGTCGGTGTCGGGGCCCGCGCCGATGCCGATGACCGGCACGTGCAGTTCGGCGGTGATTTCCGCGCCGAGCGTCGAGGGTATGCACTCGAGCAGCACGATGTCGGCGCCCGCGTCCTGCAGGGCGCGCGCGTCGCGACGCATCTGCTCGGCGGCCGCCTCCTCGCGGCCCTGCACGCGGAACCCGCCGGTCTTGTGCACGGACTGGGGCTTCAGGCCCAGGTGCGCGCAGACCGCGATGTCGTGGCTCGCGAGGAACTCGACGATCTCGACCTGGCCCGCGCCGCCTTCGAGCTTGACCATCTTCGCCCCGCCTTCCTGCATCAGCCGCACGGCGTTCTGCAGCGCCTGCTCGCGCGAGGTGTAGGTCATGAAAGGCATGTCGGCCATCAGGAACGGGCGGATCAAGCCGCGCGCGACTGCCTTGCAGTGGTAGATGACGTGTTCGAGCGTCACGGGCACGGTCGTGTCGTGTCCCTGGATGACCATGCCGAGCGAGTCACCCACCAGCACGACGTCGACGCCCGCCTCGTCCACCACCGCGGCGAAGCTCGCGTCGTAGCAGGTGAGGCTCGTGATCTTCTCGCCCTCCGCCTTCATGCGGCCGAGGGTCGCGACGTTCACGGGCGGGCGGGCGGCATCGCGCAGTTGGAGTTGTGTGTACATCGGACCGCCTCGGTCGAGGCCGCAAGAATGACGGACCCGCCTCCAAACATCAACGCCGGCGCTCAGGCCGACGCTAAAGGAGGCTCTTCAGCGGGTTGAAGTAGTGCCGGCCGCGGCGCGCCCGGACGATCTCCGCGAGCAAGGCCGCGTAGTCCGCCTCGTTGCCGACCGGATCGATTTCGGCCGCGTTGACGATCAGCACCGGCGCCGCCTCGAACTCGAGGAAGAAGCGCGCGTACGACTCGACCAGCCGCTCGAGGTAGCGCCGCTCGATCGACTGCTCGTAGGGAATGCCGCGCCGCCCGATGCGCTCCAGCAGGACGTCGACCGGCGCCTGCAGGTAGACCACGAGGTCCGGGACCGGCGCGTCGATCGCGAGCCGCGCGTAGACCTGCTCGTAGAGCGCGTATTCCTCCTCGTCGAGCGTGAGTCGCGCGAACAGGCGGTCCTTGTCGAGCAGGTAGTCGGCCACGCGCACGCGCTCGAAGAGATCGTGCTGGCGCATGTCCTGGATCTGGCGCGCGCGCTGGAAGAGGAAGTAGAGCTGCGTCTGGAACGCCGCCGCCCGCGGATTGCGGTAGAAGCGCTCGAGGAACGGGTTGTCCTGGTCCTGCTCGAGAAGCAGCTCGCTGCCGAAGCTCTGTGCGAGCCGCCGCGCGAGGCTCGTCTTGCCGACGCCGATCGGCCCCTCGACGGTCACGTAGCGGTGCGGCGTCTGCAGGACCTCGCCCTGCGCGGGCTCCTCGCTCATGGCGCGATCCGCTCGAGGCCCGTGGCATCGACACGCCCGAGCAGGCCCGACACGCGACCGAGACCCGGCACGTCGAGCTCGGGCGCGATCTCCGCCAGCGGCACGAGCACGAACGCACGCCCGGCGAGACCGGCGTGCGGCACGCGGAGCCCGGGCGCGTCGATCCGCGCGGTGCCGTGCACGAGCAGGTCGAGGTCGATGCGGCGCGGCCCCCAGTGCTCGACGGGTCGCGCGCGGCCGAGCCGCGTCTCGAGCGACTTGAGTTCCGCGAGCAACTCGTCCGGCCCGAGGCGCGTCAGCATGCCCGCCACCGCATTGACGAAATCCGGCTGCGCCACCGGACCATGGGGCGGCGAACGATAGAGTGCCGAACGCAGCACGCACCGCGACCCGCGCAGGCGCCCGAGCTCGTCGAGCGCGCGTTCGACCTGGACGCGCGGATCGTCCAGATTGCTGCCGAGCCCGACATAGGCGGGAATCCAGCGCGTGGCGGCCATGCGCGGCCCGGGCCCGTCATTGCGCCGGGCGCCGGCGCCTGCGGCGCGAGCGCGGGCGACGCCGCGGCGCAGGCTCGTCGCCGGCGGACCGGCCCTCGACCTCGCCCACTCGCTCCTCCTGCGGCAACTGCTGCAGGCGCGTCCACCATGCGGCGAGTTCCGCATCGATCTCGCCCGAGGCCGCCCGCAACAGCAGGAAATCGTAGGCTGCCCGGAAGCGCGGATGCTCGAGAAGGCGCAGCGCGCGGCGCCCGGCGCGACGCTCGAAGCGCGGCTGCATCATCACGATGTCGCGCATGGGCAGTGAGAAGCGCTTCGGGACCGCGATGCGCCGCAACTCGCGCGACATCACGACCTCGCAGGCGTTCGCGAGCAGCGCCGGATCCTGCGGGAGCGGCCCGTGCGGTGCGCCCGCCGCACGCAGGATGGCGGGCCAGAGCAGCACCGCGAACAGGAAGGTCGGCGTCACCGGCTTGTCCGCGTGGACACGGTCATCGGTGCTCTCGAGGCCGAGTTGCAGCAACCGCGCGCCCGGCGAATCCGGCGATTCCTTCACCGCGGCCGCGACGTCCGGCAGGAGATGCGCGAGGAGCCCGAGTCGCGTGAGCAGCTCGAAGGCCGCCTGTGCGCTGCCCGTGAGCAGGAGCTTCA
>JAGOXN010000213.1 GCA_018059685.1 Steroidobacteraceae bacterium
TTCACGGTGTCGGAGGCCGTGGCCGCCGCCACCGAGTCGAAGGCGCATGCGGTGCGCGACATCCTCGCGCGTGCGTCGCGGGGCGACCCGGGCGGCCTGATCGAATCCTTCGAGGCGATTCTCGCGGGCGCCTCGCCCGACGACGTCGTGGCCTTGCGCAATCTTCTCGTCCAGCACGAGGAGGTTGCAGGCGCGGCGAGCCGCGCCAAGGCCGACGGCGAACTCGCCGACGACTGGCGCGAGGGCGGCTACCCGTACAGGCACCTCATGTCGAGGCGCAGCTACGAGAAGAAGAAGTACGAGCTGCAGGTCGAGCTGCTCAAGCTGCAGGCCTGGGTCAAGGAGACCGGGCAGCGCGTGGTGATCCTCTTCGAGGGCCGTGATGCGGCTGGCAAGGGCGGCACGATCAAGCGCTTCATGGAGCACCTGAACCCGCGCGGCGCGCGCGTGGTGGCCCTCGACAAGCCGAGCGACGTCGAGCGGGGCCAGTGGTATTTCCAGCGCTACGTCGAGCACCTGCCGACGCGCGGCGAGATCGTGCTGTTCGACCGCTCCTGGTACAACCGTGCCGGCGTCGAGCGCGTCATGGGTTTCTGCACCGACGACGAATACCTCGAGTTCATGCGGCAGGCGCCCGAGTTCGAGCGCAACCTGGTGCGGAGCGGTCTGCACCTCATCAAGTTCTGGTTCTCGGTGAGCCGCCGGGAGCAGAGGCGCCGCTTCCGGGAGCGCAAGTCGCATCCGCTCAAGCAATGGAAGCTGAGCCCGGTGGACCTCGCCTCGCTGGACAAGTGGGACGACTATACGAAGGCGAAGGAGTCGATGTTCTTCTACACCGACACTGCCGACTCGCCGTGGACGGTGATGAAGTCGGACTGCAAGAAGCGCGCGCGGCTGAACGCCATGCGCTACGTGCTGCACAAGCTGCCGTACACGAGCAAGGATATCGAGCGCATCGGGCCCATCGACCCGCTGCTGGTCGGTCGTGCGCAGGTCGTCTACGAGCGCGGCGAGAAGCACGCGTCGCCGATACTCTGATCGCCTCTCAGGGGCGGGTGCGGCGCAGGTAACTGATCGCCGCGCCCGGTGGCTCCTCGGCCAGCGCTGCGCGGCCACGTTCGGCGGCCTCGACGAGCGCGTCGACGCGCGCCCGGGTCTCGTCCACGAACTCGAGGATGTGTGCGCCGTCGGTGGGGCAGGCGACGAGGTAGCCCTGCACCGAGACCTCGCCGAAACCCGCGACGATGTCGAACTGGCTCGCGCGCTCCACGCCCTCGACCGTCACCTGCAGTCCGAGGCTGCGGCAGAGGCCGACGATCGAACGGGCAATCGCAGCGGCGCGCGGGTTTGCGTCGACGTCGGCAATCATGCTGCGGTCGAGCTTGACCCGCGTGAGCGGCAGCTGCTCGAGCGAAGTGAGCGACGAGTAACCGGTTCCGAAGTCGTCGAGCGAGGTTGCGACGCCCATTTCGCGCAACGACCGCAGCGTCTCGACGGTGATCGCCCCGGTCTGCAGCACGCCCTCGGTCAGTTCGAGCTCGATGGCGTCCGGCGTGAGGCCGTGCCGGTCGAGCAGGCGACCGAGGTCACCGATGAAGTCGCCCGAGATGAACTGCTGCGCCGATACGTTGACGGCCACGCGGGCGTCCGGCCAGCCATTGCGTCGCCACTCGCCGACCGCATGGGCCGCCTCCTCGATCACCCAGTCGTTCAGATCGAGCATCAGGCCCGATTGCTCGGCGATGGATATGAACTCCCCGGCAGGCACGATCTGGGTGTCGCTCTTGCGCCAGCGCAACAGCGCCTCGACCGTCACGGTACGCTGCCGCGCGAGGCACACCTGTGGCTGGTAGTGCAGCACGAAGTCGCCGCCCTCTATCGCCTTGCGCAGCGCCTGCTCGACACGGAAGCGGTTCGAGGCGGCTGCGAGCAGGCCCGGGTCATAGACGCAGAGCTGGTTGCGACCGAGTTCCTTGGCGCGGAAGAGGGCGGCATCGGCCGCACGCAGCAGGGAGGTCGCATCGCGGCCGTGCTCCGGATAGACGGCCGCGCCGCAGCTCACGCCGATCGCGATCTCGCGCCGGTCCACGACGAGCGGTCGCTGGAAACTCGCCACGAGCCTCTCGGCGCGACTCGTGATGGCCTCGGCCGTGCCGCTGAAATGGAAGAGGAGCGTGAACTCGTCGCCGCCGAGGCGCGCGATGAATCCCGTCTCGTCGCTCAGGAGCCGCAACCGCTCGCCAATCTCCGTGAGCACGCGGTCGCCAAACTCGTGCCCGAGGCTGTCGTTCACGGTCTTGAAGTTGTCGAGGTCCAGGAACAGCACCGCGAGGTGGTCGCTGGCGGGGTCCGCGCCCTCGATCATCTCGTTCAGGCGCTGGAACAGCTGGCGCCGGTTCGGCAGGTTCGTGAGCGGGTCGTGGTCGGCGAGGTGGCGCAGCTGCAGCGTCCGCTCCTCGACGCGCTGCTCGAGCTGGGACTGGTAGGCCCGCACGGCGCGCCCGGCGGAATCGAGTTCCTCCGCCATGTGATTGAATACCTGGGCGAGCTCGTCGAGTTCGCTCGCGCCCCCGCGCCGGACACGCGTGGACAGGTCGCCGGCGGCGAGGCGCCGGGTTCCGGCAGTGAGCCGGCGCACCGGCCAGGTGATCGTCCAGGCCGTGACCAGCAATGCGAGAACCGTGAGCAGTACCGCCTTGACCGTCGCGCCATGAATGGTCTGCTCGGCAGTCTCGACCGCGGCCTTGGCGCCCTCGGCCGCCTCACGCAGCTCCTGCCATGCCGGGGCCTCGACGTTTTCCCTGATCTCCGTCGCGAGCGCGTCGCCGCGTGCGGTGAAGGTCGTGCGCCTCGCCTCGATGTCCGCGTCGAGCTGCAGTGCGCGCCGGCGCAGCTTGATCGCGCGCGAGAAGTCCTCGCGTACGAAGTCGAGCCAGACCGCGCCGGGCGAGCGCGCGAGTTCCGGTCCATGGCGCTGCAGCATGTCCCGGAAAGCCGTCTCGCCCGGGGTCGAGGCCTCGACGGCGGCGACGCCGCGCGCCAGTGCCCGCGCCGCCTCGTTGCGCGCGACCTCCAGCGCCTTCGCAAGATCGATGAGCGAGGGTCGGGCGAGGATACTGTCGCCGACCGTGAGTCCCCGCCCTCCCGCATTGGTGATGCGGCGGTCGAGGTCGGCGTATGCCTGCTCGAGCTCGGTGACGATGCGGCGGCGTTCGTCCTGCATCTCGAGCAGGCGGAAGCCGTCCGTCTGGTGGCGTGCCACCTGGCTCAACAGGAGCCCGGTGGTCGAGGCCTTGCGAGTGGCGTCGGTCTCCATGGACCAGTTGACGACCGACGCGAGTCGGGCCGCGGAATTGGCCACGGCCGCGCGATTGTTGGCCGAGTCGGAGCGCAGGTAGGCGAGCACCGACCGGTCGAAGGCCGCGGTCATCTCGCCGAGGTCACGAGCGCGCCGGGTCAGCGGCTCGAAATCGTGCTGTACCCGCGCCACGTCCACGGTCGCATGTCGCGTGCTTCGGAGTGCGACGACCCCGCTCGTGACGAGCGCGCCGATGACGACCGCGAAGCCGAGCACCAGCCATGCGCCGATCGGCAGGCCGGAGCCCCGCATGGGCGGCAACGAGCGCTGAGTCGTGAAGGGCAGCGGCACGGCTGGGGCCTGAGGCTTGGAATACGGCGAGATTAGCCCCGGCTGGACTGGAAAACCTCATGTGTCGCGGGGAAACTATGATTCCCGTCACATGAATCCTGGATGCGGGCCGGCGCTGGGCGCGAGCCGCGGGAGGTCGAAGCGATGCTGACACTGTACTGGTTCTGGTCCGTCAATCCGCAGAAGGTCCGGCTGGCGCTGGAGGAACTCGGGCTCGAGTACTCGCTGGTGACCGTCGACCTCGCCCGCGCCGGGCAGCAGGCGGACCTCGTGGGCGAACTCAACCCCAACCACAAGGTGCCAGTACTGACGTGGGATGCGTACACGATCTGGGAGTCGAACGCGATCCTCACCTACCTGGGCGAGCGCACGCATCGCCTCTGGCCCACCGATGCCGAGAGCAAGGGAATTGCCGCCAAGTGGCTGTTCTTCGAGTCGCGGCATCTCGCCGAGCCGATCGGCAGGATGTGGCTCAACGGCTACGTCGTACGGCAGCTGGGGCGGACGCCCGACACGCTCGCACAGGAGCGCGCCGAGAAGAGCGCCGCGCGCTATCTCACGGTACTGAACGGTCACCTCGAGACGAACGAGTGGATGCTCGGCGAAGTGTTCTCGCTCGTCGACTGCTGCTATGCGCCCCTCGTCGACGCATTGTCGCTCGCCGGCGACTACCTCGTGGCCTATCCGGCGATCAAGGCCTACCTGCAGAAAGTGCGCGCGCGCAAGGCGTGGAGCGCCTGCGGATTCAGGACGTGAGTCAGGGCAGGTCCGTCCGTCCCATCAGGTAACGGTCACATTCGCGCGCGGCCCCGCGGCCCTCGTTGATCGCCCAGACGACGAGGCTCTGGCCACGTCGGCAATCGCCCGCCGCAAACACGCCCTTCAGGTTCGTCGCGTAGCGGTCGTACGCGGCCTTCACGTTGCTGCGGGCGTCGCACTCGACGTTCAGTTCCCTGAGCAGCGCCTGCTCGGGACCGAGGAAACCGAGCGCGAGCAGCGCGACCTGCACAGGGCGTCCCTGCTCGGTCCCCGGCATTTCGACGGGCACGACCTGCCCGGCCGCATTCCGCTCCCACCGGACCTCGACCGTGACCAGCGACTCGAGCTGGCCTTGCTCGTTGCCGACGAACTTCTTCACCGTCGTGAGGTAGACCCGCGGGTCGGAACCGAACCTCGCGGCGGCTTCCTCCTGGCCATAGTCCAGCTTGTAGACCTTCGGCCATTCCGGCCACGGGTTGTCCACTGCGCGCTCGGCCGGCGGGCGCGCGAGGATCTCGAGCTGCAGGAGACTGCGGCATCCCTGGCGCAGGGCCGTGCCGACGCAGTCGGTGCCTGTGTCGCCTCCGCCGATGACGACGACGTCCTTGCCTCGCGCATGAATCGGGCTGTGGTCGGCGCCGCGCCCGAGGTGCGCGCGCGTGCTCGCCGTCAGGTATTCCATCGCGAAGTGCACGCCCCGCAGGCTGCGACCCTCCACGGACAGGTCTCGGGGTTGCGTGGCCCCGGTGCAGATCACCGTCGCGTCGAAGTCGCGCAGCAGCAGAGG
>JAGOXN010000214.1 GCA_018059685.1 Steroidobacteraceae bacterium
GGCCGGGTCGAGACTGCGCGCCTGGAACTTCCGGCCCGCACCGGGAACAGCTGGCACGGATTCCTGCCCGCCGGCTTCGGCGGGCCGGGCACGCTTTATGGCTACCGGGTCCACGGCCCGTACCAGCCAGCCGACGGACATCGATTCAATCCCGCCAAGCTCCTCGTGGACCCGTGTGCGACGGCGCTGGCCGGTGACCTCGTCTGGCATCCGGCACTGAACGGAGCCGAGGCGGGTAATGACTGGATCGCCGATGGCGAGGACAGCGCACCGTACGTGCCGAAGGCGCGCGTCGTGGACACTGCGTTCGACTGGGACAAGTCGCGGGCACCGAGCGTGCCCTGGCGCGACACCATCATCTACGAGCTGCACGTGAAGGGCTACACGCAGCTGCACCCGGACGTGCCGGAGCAGCATCGCGGCAAGTATCTCGGGCTCGCGCATCCGGCGGTGCTCGATTACCTGAAGAGACTCGGCGTCACCACGGTCGAGCTGATGCCCTGCCAGGCCTTCGTGAGCGAGCGCTTCCTGGTCGAGCGCGGCCTCGCGAACTACTGGGGGTACAACCCGATCGCGTGGTACGCGCCCGATGCACGTTATGCCGTGAGCGACCCGGTCGCCGAATTCAAGACCATGGTCAAGGCCCTGCACGCCGCCGGGCTGGAGGTCATCCTCGACGTCGTGTTCAACCATACCGCGGAGGGCAACGAGACCGGGCCGACGCTGAGCCTGCGCGGGTTCGACAATCTGGAATACTACCGTCTGTTCCCCCACAACCGCGCGCACTACAAGAACTTCACCGGCTGCGGCAACACGGTGAGCTTCGATCATCCCGACGTCCGGGCGCTGGTGCTCGACTGCCTGCGCTACTGGGTGACCGAGATGCGCGTGGACGGATTCCGCTTCGATCTCGCGCCCGTCGTCGGGCGGGACGCGAGCGGCTACAGCGGCAGCGCG
Source organism: Steroidobacteraceae bacterium (assembly GCA_018059685.1). GTDB lineage: Bacteria > Pseudomonadota > Gammaproteobacteria > Steroidobacterales > Steroidobacteraceae > RPQJ01. Next base: position 958 of record JAGOXN010000214.1, read on the forward strand.
CCATTCTTCGCGGCGCTGCGGTCGGACCCGGTGCTCGCCTACGTCAAGATGATCGCGGAGCCCTGGGACGTGGGCCCTGGCGGATACCAGCTCGGTCACTTCCCGCCCGGCTGGTCGGAGTGGAATGACCGCTACCGGGATACCGTGCGGGCCTTCTGGCGGGGCGACCGGGCGCTGATCGGCGGGCTGGCGGAGCGGCTCGCAGGCTCGAGCGACCTTTTCCGTCACCACAGCCGCAAGCCCACGGCGAGCATCAACTTCGTGGCTGCTCACGACGGCTTCACGCTGCATGACCTCGTGTCCTACAACGAGCGTCACAACGAGGCGAACCAGGAGGGCGGAGCCGACGGCCACGACCACAACCTGAGCTGGAACTGCGGCGTCGAGGGACCGACCGACGATCCCGCCATCCTGGAACTGCGTGGCCGGCAGATGCGCAACCTGCTCGCCACGCTGTTCCTCTCGCAGGGAGTACCGATGCTGCTGGCCGGGGACGAGATGGCGCGCAGCCAGTCCGGCAACAACAACGCCTACTGCCAGGACAATGAGCTCACCTGGCTGGACTGGAGCCTCGCGGACCGCAATGCCGAACTCGTCGACTTCGTGCGGCTGCTCGCCGACCTGCGCCGCTCGCGGCTGTGGCTGCGGCGGGACACGTTCCTCAAGGGCACCCGCCGCACGGTCGGCGCTCGCGACGTCGTCTGGCTGCACCCGGCGGGACGCGAGATGACCGAGGCCGACTGGCAGGACGCGTCGCTCGGCTGCCTCGCGGTGCAGATGAGCGGCGCCGCGTATTCGCGGGCGACGGCCGAAGGCGACCTGCTCGTGATCCTGAACGTGCTCGACGAGCCGGTCGACATGCATCTGCCGCAGGCGTCGCTCGGCCTGGGCTGGCACGTCGTGATCGACACGGCGGCGGCCACCAGCGAAACGGAGACGCGGCTCATGCGCTGCAGCGAGATCCTGCGCGTCGGTGCGCGCAGCACGTTGCTGCTCGAGTCCCGGACCAGGACGACCTGAGAGCGGATCGCCGGCGCCTGCGTATGCGCAGGTGGTTTCCCGCGGGTGCTTCGCGTTCCCATCGAACTGCTACGCTACGCGTCCCTTATGCTCGATGCCCTTCTCGACCGTCTTGCACGCAGCCGCGGAATCGGCGATGCGTACCACGATTACAGCGGGGTGCTGAAGACTTTCGGTCCCGCCACCAAGACGGCGATCCTGTCGGCGATGGGCTGCAACGTGACCGACGCAGACGCGATCCGACGCGAGATCGACGATCTCGATGCCGGGCGGTGGCGGCCGCTCCTGCCCCCCGTCTCCGTCGTCCGTGCGGGCCGCATGGGTGTCGTCCTGGCGCTGCCGGCGGACGCACTGGACCAGCCGATCGAATGGCGGCTGGTTTGCGCGGACGGGCGCGAGCTCGCCGCGTGCATTCGCGCCAGTGATCTGACCGAGCTGGAGCGTTCGGAGGTCGCGGGGCGCTGGCAGACGCGCCGCATGCTCGTCCTTCCGGAAGATCTGCCCGAGGGTTATCACGGGTTGCATGCCCGTGCACGGGATGGCACGACGGCTGACTGCACCCTGATCGTGGCGCCCAACCGGTGCTGCGAGCCGGCCGTCCTCGCGCGAGGCAGCCGGCTGTGGGGCGTGGCGGTGCAGCTCTATACGCTGCGTTCCCAGACCAACTGGGGCATCGGCGACTTCGCGGATCTCGCTACCGTCGTGCGCAGCTGCGCGCCGCTCGGTGCCGCATTCGTCGGCCTCAATCCGCTGCACGCGCTGTTCCCGGCCAACCCCGGCCATTTCAGCCCGTACAGCCCGTCCACGCGGCATTTCCTCAACGTTCTGTACGTCGCGGTCGAGCAGGTGCCCGGGTTTCTCGAGTGCGATGCGGCACGCGATGCGGTCGCGGCGGACGGGTTCCAGCACGAGCTCAGCCGGATGCGCGCGACGGCGAACGTCGACTATCCGGCCGTGACGCGTGCCAAGCTCGCGGTGCTGCGCATCCTCTACGACGATTTCCGCGCCCGGCATCTCGACCGCGACACGAGCCGTGCCGGCGCGTTCCGCGAGTACCTCAGCGAGCGTGGCGAGACACTGCGCCTGCACGCCCTGCACGATGCCCTGGACGAGTATCTGCGCGGGCGGGATGCGGTGCGTTACTGGGGTTGGCCGTCATGGCCTGAGGAATTCAGGGATCCGCATCATTCCGGCGCGCGAGAGTTCGAACGCGTGCACCGCGAGTCGGTCGGGTTCCACGCGTGGCTGCAATGGATCGCCGATGAGCAGCTGCGCGGCGTGCAGGCGCTCGCCCGTGATCTCGGCATGGCGCTCGGGCTCTATGGCGACTACGCCGTGGGCGTCAATCCGAGCGGCTCGGAGACCTGGTCGGACCAGGCGGTCTATCGCATGGGCGCGGGCGTGGGCGCCCCGCCGGACGCGCTCGCGCTCAAGGGCCAGGACTGGGGCATTCCGCCGCAGGATCCGCATGCGCTCGTCGTCGAGCGCTACCGCCCGTTCCGCGAACTCGTGGCCGCCAACATGCGGCACTTCGGTGCCCTGCGGCTCGATCACGTCATGGCCCTGTTCCGGCAGTGGTGGGTGCCGGTCGGGCACGGCGCCACCGAGGGTGGCTACGTGCACTATCCGCTCGAGGACCTGATGTCGGTCCTGGCGCTCGAGAGCGTCCGGCGTCGCTGCCTCGTCGTCGGCGAGGATCTCGGTACGGTGCCCGACGAGATGCGGCATGCGATGGCCGAGCGCGCGGTGTATTCCTACAAGGTCCTGCTGTTCGAGAAGCACGCGGACGGCCGGTTCCGGAGGCCCGAGGAGTATGTACGCCGCGCGATTGCGACAGTGACGACGCACGACCTGCCGACCCTGCGCGGCTACTGGGACGGCCACGACCTCGCACTGCGCGACCAGCTTCGCCTGTATCCCGGTGAGGAGATCCGCCGTCGCGTGATCGAGGAACGCTCGCGCGATCGGGCGGCGCTCCTCGCGGCGCTGCAGGAGGTCGGCCTGCAGCCGGGCGACGCCCCCGACGCCGATGCGGCGTTCGGTGATGCGCTCGCGCATTCGATCCAGCTCTACCTCGCGAAGAGTGCGGCTGCACTCGTGGTGCTGCAGATCGAGGACCTGATCGGCATGACGGACCCGGTCAACGTGCCGGGCACGAGCGACGAGCACCCGAACTGGCAGCGCAAGCTCACGCGCGAACTCGAGCAGGTGTTCGAGGATGGCTCGGTCACGCGCCTGCTGCGCGAGGTCCAGCAGGCGCGCTCCTCCTGACGCCGCGCGGCGAGACCGGGCCGCTAGCGTCGGCTCATCTTCGCCTCAGGCGCGAGGTTCCAGACACCGTCGTCGCCGGGGCACGCCACCGTGCGACCCTCGCTGAGCCCGAACGCGCCCGTGGCGATGAGGCGGAACTTCCGGCAGCCATCTGCCGAGTCGCCCTGCTCGAGCGGCGTGAGCTGGTAGCTCACGCGGGTGGTCGGATTCTGCCAGGCGACCGTCTTGCCCGGACCGGCCAGCTCGAGGGCGTGACCGGCGCAGTTTCGATCAGTCTGGTCCATGCGACGGCCGATCTCCGAGCCGATGGCGGCCCCGATCACCGTGCCGACCACGATCGCGACCGAGCGGTCGTCGTTCCTGGCGACTTCGGACCCGATGACACCACCGGTGATGCCGCCGAGCAGTGCTCCAATCTCGGCGCGGTCGCAACGGCCCGAGCGCACGCCGTAATCGCTGTCCCAGTACCGGCCGCTGTAGCCGGCATAGGTCGGGTCGTTCTTCTTGCGCCAGCCGTGGGCCGGCGCCCAGGACGGCGGCGTCGCGAGCGCGATACAGGGCAGCGCGAGGCCTGCAACTGCCGCGGCTCGGGCCATGAGGCGCGTGCGCCGCTGCGGCGTGTGGCGTTTCGGATGACTGAGGAAGTTCACTGCTGTCTCCTTCGGTCAACGGGCCCGATCGGGGCCACGGCGCAACGCTAGTCCCCCAGGGGTCCGCCAGGGGACCGACCTGCCAGGACGGAGACCTGCATCACCACCACGGGCCGCTGCACTTCACTTAATGCACGGGTAAGCTAGTTCCACCACAGGCAGGGAGGTCCGTTCATGCGGACGCCCGGACTTTCGCGTCGATCGATGCTGGGCGGCGACCTCACCGTGAACCGCATCGGCTTCGGCGCGATGCGCATCACCGG
>JAGOXN010000215.1 GCA_018059685.1 Steroidobacteraceae bacterium
ACGCAAAAGCGCGCCTCGCCGCCGATCTCGAGCTGCCGCCGGGCTACAGCCTCGCCTGGTCGGGCCAATACGAATATCTCGAACGCGCGGTCGAGCGGCTCAAGGTCGTCGTGCCGCTCACGCTCGCCATCATCGTGCTGCTGCTCTATCTCAACTTCCGCAACGCACGCGACGTGTTGCTGATCCTCGGTGCGCTGCCGTTCGCGCTGGTGGGGGGCGTGTGGCTGCTGTACCTGCTTGGCTACGACATGTCGATCGCGGCAGTCGTCGGCTTCATCGCGCTCGCCGGCGTCGCGACGGAAACGGGCGTCGTAATGGTCATGTACCTGGACCATGCCTGGCAGGCGCGACGAGCGGAGGCGACCGCGTCGGGGCGGTCGGCGACCCGCGAGGACCTGCGCGCTGCGATCGTGGAGGGTGCACTGCTGCGCCTGCGCCCCAAGCTCATGACGGTCATCACGATCATCGTGGGCCTGCTGCCCATCATGTGGGGCTCGGGCACGGGCTCGGAGGTGATGCGGCGCATCGCGGCGCCGATGGTCGGCGGCATGGTCTCGGCGACCGTGCTGACGCTCGTGATCATCCCGTCGCTTTACCTGATCGTGAACGGGTGGCGGCTGCCGGCCGCGGGGCGCGGTGACGCACAGTCCTGATGGCGCCGCCGGACTTCTCGACACGGTGCGATAAAAGATACGTAACTATATGAATATAAATATAGAAAGTACATTTGTCAGGGTGTGTATGAGCGGCGGGAGCAGGTCGCCGACGGGATCCCGACCACGCGACACCACGTGTCTGGAACAATTCGCGAGAACGCAGAATCCCGGCACTGTTATTGTCGTCCGGAACCCGCCTGAACGGCGATGACATGACGAGGACCCTCCACACCGACCCCCGACGCGACGGCTACCGCATGCCCGGCGAGTTCGAGCCGCATGCGGGCTGCTGGATGTTGTGGCCCGAGCGGCCGGACAACTGGCGCCTCGGCGCCAAGCCGGCGCAGCAGGCGTTCACGGCGGTCGCAGCCGCGATCGCGGGCAGCGAGCCGGTGACGGTCGGCGTGTCGGCGGGACAGTTCGCGAACGCGCGCCGGTTGCTGCCGCAAGCGGTCCGGGTGGTGGAGATCTCGAGCAACGATGCCTGGGCACGCGACACCGGACCCACCTTCGTCGTCAACGATCGCGGCGGCGTGCGCGGCGTGGACTGGATGTTCAATGCCTGGGGCGGACTCGACGGCGGGCTCTATTTTCCCTGGGATCTCGACGAGGCCGTCGCGCAGAAGGTCCTCGAGATCGAAGGCCGTGACCGCTACCGCGCGCCTTTCGTGCTCGAAGGCGGTGCGATCCACGTCGACGGTCAGGGCACGCTCGTCACGACCGAGGAATGCCTGCTCAACGGGAACCGCAATCCGCAACTCTCCCGAGAGCAGATCGAGCGGCAGCTCGAGCGCTACCTGAACGTCGAGGTGATCGTCTGGCTTGGTCGCGGCGTCCACATGGACGAGACGGACGGGCACGTCGACAACCTGTGCGCGTACGTGAGGCCGGGCGAAGTCGTGCTCTCGTGGAGCGACGACCGGCGCGATCCGCAGTACGGGATCTCGCGGGATGCGTACGAGCGTCTGATGCAGGCGCGTGACGCGCGCGGGCGGCGGTTCAAGGTGCACAAGCTCGTGCAGCCGGGGCCGCTGTACCTCACCCGCGAGGAGGCGGCGGGCGTCGACGCCGCGGAGGGCACGAAGCCCCGCGAGGCCGGTGCGCGGCTGGCCGGTTCCTACGTGAACTTCTACACCGGCAACCGGCGGGTCGTCGTGCCGCTGCTCGATGCCAGGCGCGACGGCGCGGCGTTGCGCAAGCTCAAGACGCTGTTCCCGAAGCGCGAGATCGTCGGTATCCCCGCGCGCGAGATCCTCCTCGGCGGCGGGAACATCCACTGCATCACGCAACAGGTTCCGCGGGGCGGTGCCGGGTTACGCTCGCGTGCTCAGCCGCCCGCAACGGCCGAGTGAGCACGGGAGCGGGACCCGGTCACGTCTGGACATGTCGCGACGCAGGCTGCACGAGATCCTGGAGGGCCGGCGCCTCACGCGCCTCGAGTACCAGCACGCGCTGCCGAAGCTCCAGGACAGGCTGCTCGAGTCGCAGTTCGAGCTGCGCAAGGGCCAGGCACGCGCGGTGGCGCTCATCGTCACGGGTGTTCCGGCCGCCGGCCGCAGTGAGGTCGTCAATGACCTGCTCGGATGGCTCGACCCGAAGTTCGTCCGAACCTACGGCTTCCGCGCCGCGAACGACGTCGAACGCGAGCGTCCACCACTGTGGCGCTACTGGCGGGCGATTCCTCCCCGAGGCCGCATCGCCATCCTGCATGCCGGGTGGTACGAGGACTTCCTGCGGCGCTCGATCCTCGAGCCCGGTCGTTCCGTCGCGCTCGCGCGCCGTGAAGTCGAGCGCATCCGCCGTCTCGAGCGCATGCTCGTGGCCGACGGCGTCGCGGTCGCGAAGGTGCACCTGCACGTTGGTCCGGAGCTGCAGCGCAAGCGCATGCGCAGACTCCGGGCGGACAGGACCACGCGCTGGCGTGTCACCGCCGAGGACCAATGGCTCGCGCGCAATTACGGCCGCGTGGAGCGGGTCCTCGAGCACTGCCTGGACGCGACGGACCAGGACTGCGCCCGCTGGCACCTGATCGACGGCTCGGACCGGCAGCATCGCGCGCTCGAGGTCGGCCGCGTGCTGCTCGCTGGCATCGAGGGCAGGCTCGGCGCCGGTCCAGAGCACGAGGCACTGCCAGCGCCTGCCGTCCTGCGTCGGCGTGCCGGGCAGGTGAAGTTGCCGACGACGCATCGCGGCCCGCCGATCGTCGAGGAAGACTACGACCGTGAGCTCGAAGCGCTGCAGGGTCGGCTCGCGCTGCAGTCGAGGCGCAAGCGATTCGCGAAGCATGCGGTCGTCGCCGTGTTCGAAGGCATGGACGCGGCGGGGAAGGGCGGCGCGATCCGGCGCATCACGGCCGCACTCGATGCGCGCCAGTACCAGGTCATCCCGATCTCGGCGCCGACGGCCGAGGAAACGGTGCGGCCGTACCTGTGGCGCTTCTGGCTGCACCTGCCGCCCCGCGGAAACTACACCCTCTTCGATCGTTCCTGGTACGGCCGCGTGCTCGTCGAGCGCGTGCGCGGCCTTGCCGCGAAGCGCGACTGGCAGCGGGCATACGCGGAGATCAACGAGTTCGAGCTCGGGCTGGCCGAGCACGGCGTGATCGTGGCCAAGTTCTGGATGTCGGTGAGCCAGGGCGAGCAGCTCGCGCGCTTCGAGGAACGCGATCGCAATCCGCTCAAGCGATTCAAGGTCGATCCCGAGGACTGGATCAATCGCGAGGCCTGGAAGCAGTACGAGACGGCGGCGCGCGAGATGTTCGTGCTGACGCACACGCGGCACGCGCCCTGGGCGATCGTCCCCGCCGACGACAAGCGCCATGCCCGGCTCGAGGTCCTGCGCCGGCTGTGCGAGCGGATCGAGTCGGCGTTCGACTGACTCCCGCGTGGATCTGCGCCGGGTGCCGCTACTTCGGGCAGTCGCCCAGCCTGCGGGCCGTCAGGACCTCGTGCGTTTTCACGCCGTCGGTCTCCGAATCGATGGTGACCGTATAGGCTTCGTTGCCGTCGACGACCAGTGTCGAGCGCGACGTCGAACTCATGCCGCCGACCTTGCAGGTGGCGCTGTAGGTGTAGGTGGAACCTTTCTCCACGACCGGCGTGAACTGGCACCCGGCCTGCGTCAGCATGGCGCGTTGCTGGCGGTTCTTCTCGGTCGGGTCGACGCACTCGACCTTGGAGAGTTTCTGCGGCTGGGGACTGGTGCCTTCGATGCTCCGGTCGAACTGCCACTGGCCTGGCTTGAACTTCGGCCAGTCAGCCGCCGATGCGACGGTGGCGATGCAGGCCGCGAGCGCGGCAACGACGGTCACGGCGCGATGGCGTGTCGGTCGAGCGACGGGTGATTGCGGACGATTCACGGCGACCTCCTCCTTGCTGCTGCAGGTGGTATTGTCGCTCGGAATCGACAGCGGTCGGAAACCGCTAGAACCAGCCCGAGAAGAACAGGCGAATGACGTCGGCGTCGAAGCCGTAGAGGGGTTCGGCTCCCGGGGCGCCGCCGGCCGTGATGTCGCGGAAATCGTCGTAATCGAAGCGGAAACGATCGTAGAACAGGCTCACGGTCGAGCGCTGCAGGAAGCTCCAGCCGAGCGGGGGCAGCTCGTAGGTCGCCCCGAGCCCGATCATGTGGCTCGTGAACGTGCTCAGTTCCTTGTCACGCGCCAGGAAATTCTGGGCGTCCTGTCGGGGGAAGAGATCGGCGTAGAAGTCCGCAGCCGACTGGTCGTACCAGCGGTAGCTCAGCTCGAAGATCCACTGCTTGCCCCAGGGATGCGTGTAGCCGACCTGCACGGTGTTCGCGTCGATGCCCCAGGTGTCCGTGAAGAAGCGGTACTCGCCGTGCACTGCCGCCCGGTAAGGCAGGAAGTAGCGGGCATTCAGCGCGGCGGCATTGCTCGTCCTCGTGTGCGGGTACACCTCGGGCTGGAATGCGAACCCGGACGCGCTGCCTGGATCGAGGTAACGTACCGAGCGATAGGGGTTGTTCAGGAAACCTTCGTCGGTGACGAGCTCGTAGTTCGCGCCGACCATGAGCGTGGGGGTCAGGATCTGCGTCACTCCGACCCGGTAGGTCGAGCGGTCGATCGGCTCGGAGAAGTCCGCATCGCCCCGCTTGCGTACCTCGTCCCAGCCGCGGCTGAAGCCGAACGACACATTGGTCAGGTCGCCGAACATGTCCTGGCTGACGTCGAGGCTCGCCGAGTTGGCCGTGTAATCGTTCTCGTCGCTGTTGGTGAAGTTGACGCTGTACTGGGTCTTGCCGTTCAACGCATCGAGCGCGGCGCTCATCTGCGTGCGCGTCTCCGTGTAGGGGCTCGCGGTAGTCACGACGTCGATCGAGGCACTCGAGACCATGTCCATGTAGAAGTTGGCAGCCACCGAGTACTTCTCGGCGAACTTCTTGCGCACCAGCAGCGACGGTCCGTCGATCGTCACGCCGCCGCCGTCGTACCGGTGGTAGAGCGCGTCCGCGCGGTCCTCCGGCAGCACGCC
>JAGOXN010000216.1:0-1943 GCA_018059685.1 Steroidobacteraceae bacterium
CTCATCCGAGCGCTGCCATTCCTTCTCCTCGTGGAAATTGTGCATCCACGAGCGCTCCCGATGGGAACGGCAGGCGATCTCGCGGACCTGCCCCCGGGCCGGACCGCCACGGATCTCGAACCTGCCCTGACAGTTCATCGCCTGTTCGAAATGGCCGCCCCAGACCATCGAGAAATACGGATTCGCCTCGGTCAACTGTGTCTCTGCAGAGGAATGATCGTACTCGAACGCCGGGTAGCGTGCCGCGAAGCTCAAGTCGTACCCGTACAGCGGCCCGTCATAGGTCACGCGGAACTCCTCCAGTGGGCGTATCACCTCGAAACGCATGCGTCCGTCGCCCCAGGGCCCACGTGGCGGAGTGCCGTCGAAGGCGTGCTTGTTGCCCCAGCACTGCAGGACTCCGTCGATCTGAAACAGCGACGACCAGCGCGCATACCCGTGGTTCGACAGCGACACCTGCACGACCCCGAACAGATTGGCCTGCACGTCCATGACACTGAACCAGGTCGTATCGACAAACAATGCCCCGGGTATCGGAGCTGCATCGAGATGCAGGAACTCATCGGCCGCGGTGATCATCGAATCGTCTCCTTGACGTCAGCTGGCGCAAATATGCCTGGCGGCACGGTAGCCGAACACCATCGCAGGACCGATGCTGGAACCGGGGCCCGGGTACGTGACCAGAATGCCCGCTGCCGTATTGCCGATTGCGTAGAGACCGGGGATCGGGTCGCCCTGACTGTCGCGGACGCGCGCGTCCTGGTCGATGTCGAGGCCGCCGTTCGTGCCGACATCACCCAGTTCCATCCGCATCGCGTAGAACGGCGCCTCGGTAATCGGCCCGAGGCACGGATTGGGATGGATGCGCGGATCACCGTAATGGCGATCGTATACGGAAGCGCCGCGGTGAAACTCGGCGTCGGTGCCGGTGCGCGCGTACTCGTTCATGCGGGCAACGGTATCCAGCAGGCCCTGCCGATCGATGCCCGCGGCGTGCGCCAGTTCCGGAATCGTGCGCGCGCGGCTCAGGAAGCCGCTCGCGAAGTACGCGCGTGGCAGGCGAAAGTCGGGGCGCAGCGCAGTTCGAAGCAGCGGGCCCGTGATGTAGCTGCGACGGAAGCGCGCATCGAAGACAAAATATGCCGGTGACGACGGATCATCCACCGTGTGCCGGGCCTGGGCCGCCAGCACGAAGGTCATGTAATTCTGGGCCTCGTTGGCCAGCCGGCGACCGCGTGCATTGACGACGCAGGAACCGGGCAGGGACCGCTCGATGACCGCGAGCTGAGGCAGTTCGCCCGGCGGAGCGAAGGTCGGGCACCACCAGGCGCCATGCATGCGCCGCAGTCGGGCACCGATCTGCTCCGCGGCGACGAGTGCATCGCCACAATCGGTATCGACGGCCGCGCTCCAGCCGCTGTTCGTCGGTGCCGGCAGGTGCTTCTCGCGCAGCGCCTGGTTCTTTGCGAAGCCTCCGGCCGCGAGGATCACGGCCCGGCGCGCGCGGATCCACCGCGTCTGCCCGTTGCGCTCGACGACCGCACCCTGAACCCGGCCGTCGGCGCGCACCAGCCGCACCAGCCGCGTATGAAGCCACAGCGGCATGCCGCGATCCCGCATCGCGGCGCGCAGCCGTCCCACACCGGCACTGCCGCAGGTGACCCGGCGCGCGACCGGGGTCCGCAGGCGCCACGGGAAGTCGAGCAGGTACCGCAAGACCAGCCGGGCGGTCATTCCCTTCCAGCCCGGCAGCGTCGCCATGAAGTGATGTGCCTCTGCCATCGTGATGCCGATGCGTCCCAGCATGAACATGCTCGGATGCGTCGGCAGCAGGTTCCGCCACTCGTCCCCCAGGCGATCGAGCAGGAAGGGTTCGGGCTCGAGCGCGCGATCGCCCGGCCTGGCCCCGGGCGCATCCGAGAAATAATCGGGATACATGGAGA
>JAGOXN010000216.1:2043-5113 GCA_018059685.1 Steroidobacteraceae bacterium
GGATGCGTCGGCAGCAGGTTCCGCCACTCGTCCCCCAGGCGATCGAGCAGGAAGGGTTCGGGCTCGAGCGCGCGATCGCCCGGCCTGGCCCCGGGCGCATCCGAGAAATAATCGGGATACATGGAGAGGGAGCGATAGCGCATACCGGTGCGGTCAACGAGAAACCGCACCATGTCCGGACCCGATTGCAGGTAAGCGTCGATCAGCTCCGGATCCGTCTCATCCCGCGGGATCACCGCATCGAGATAGGCCCGGGCCTCGGCCAGCGAATCCCGCGCGCCTGCCGCCACGGCGTAGTGGTTGCAGGGAATCCAGATACCGCCCCCGGACCGGGCGCTCGTACCGCCATAGCGCGCAGCCCTTTCTATCACCAGGACGTTAGGTGCGCCGAGCTCGTGACAACAAAGGGCGGCGGTGAGAGCACCGTTGCCGGAACCGGCCACGAGCACGTCGACCTCGTGGTCCCAGTGCGGCGGTCCCGGCGAGCTCGCGTCCTCGGTGTCCGTGCCTTTCAAGCAGGCTCCCCGCTGGCGGCGCGGTTCAGCGCAGGAATTCACAACCACGACCCGCCCGTCCAGTTTAATCTGGGTCAATTAATAGTCAATCGGCATGACGGCCGTCATCCGGTCGGCGGATCGTGACGAGCGGATGCAGGCGTCGTGCGGCGCCGGGGGGGCGGGCGATCGAGCGCAGCCGATGGCGGAGGGCGCTCCGATCTCGTGCGCGCATTACGCTCCTCGAGGTGCTCCGCATCCTGTAGATTGAAGCAACCAGCCACATCAACCGACGGATGCTGCACACCGATGAAATTCTGGCAGGCGGTCACCTGGACGGAGCCCGAGCAACTCATCGAAGTCGTCCGCCACGCCGAGCAGGTTGGTTTCGACGGGGTGATGCTCAGCGACCACGGGGTGTTCCCGCGCGACGTGCGCTCGCCCTACCCCTATTCGCCCGACGGCAGCCCGCCGCAGGCCCACGACGCTTTCCTGCCGGACTGCTGGGCCACGATCGGAGCGCTCGCCGCAGTGACGCAGCGCATCCGATTCTCCGTCGGCATCTACATCCTGCCGCTGCGTAATGTCTTCGAGGTCGCGCGCGCCACCGGCACGCTCGCGATCCTGAGCGGTGGCCGCTTCGTACTCGGTGCCGGTATCGGCTGGATGAAGGAGGAGTTCGACATCTATGGTGTGGACTTCCGCACCCGCGGCGCGCGCTGCGACGAGATGATCGAGGTGCTGCGCAAGCTCTGGAAGGGCGGCATGGTCGAGCACCATGGTCGCCACATCGACTTCCCTCCGCTGGAGGTCTCGCCGGCACCCCCGATGCCGATCCCGGTCTACACCGGCGGGAACAGCCCTGCGGCACTGCGCCGCGCCGCGCGGCACGCCGACGGCTGGATCGGTGCCGGCCACGCTCCGGAGGCCGTGCCGACGCTACTCGCCGATCTCACCCGGCTGCGACGCGAGGCCGGTCGTGCGCACCTGCCGTTCGAGACCGTCGTGGCCGTTGCCGCGCCGCCGGACGTCGACACCTTCCGGCGACTCGGAGACCTCGGCATGAACGTGACCATTCACTATCCCTTCAGGCTGACTCTTGCCGAGCGCTCGACACTCGCCGAGAAGAAGCGCCACATGGATCAGTTCGCCACAGACATCATGCGGCACTGCCGATGATCGAGGCCGCCGCCAGCCGCTGACCCGCTCTCGTGCCCCGGGCGTGAAACCGGCGGCGCGCGACCCGTTGCGTGGCTATGGACGGCGGCCTTCGCAGAGCACTTCCGTGGCGTGCTCGGTGTCCATGAACTCCTTCATCACGGCGACCTTTCCTTCGCGCAGGTGGAACAGGAAGTGGTAGTGATTCGCGTAGAGCTTGCCCGACACGTGCATGCCGCGCGAGGTGGCCTCGACCGCCACGCGGTCGCCTTCGGACGTCATGTGCAGGATCTCGAAATGCAGGCCCTCCGGAAATGCGTCGAAGAGGCCTGCCGAAGCTGCTGCGATCGTTTCCCGGGTGTATCGACCTGAAACCAGGGTGTGCCCGAAGGAGTCGCAGTAACCGTCCTCGGTGTAGGAGGCGACGATCGCTGCGGCGTCGCCGCGACTCATGGCGTCGATGAAGTCGCGAATGAAGGCTTTGTTGTGTTCGATGTCCATGGATCCTCAGTACCACCGGGCCGGTCAGCCAGCTCTTGCGTTCGCGCAGTATGCAAGGCCGGGCTCGCTTTTCAACGACCAGTGTTGCCTAGTCCTCCTGGATGTGGGCGGTACGCCCTGGGTGGTTTATAGATGCGCCATGCTGCTCGTGGACAAAGTGGTCGTCGTGTCCGGCATCGGCCCCGGGCTGGGTGTGAAGCTGGCCGTCGAGGCCGCGCGCGCCGGCGCTCATGGTGTGGTCGTCGCAGCGCGTGATCCGGCCAGGCTTCAGGATGCCGAGAGCCGCATCCACGCCATCCGTCGCGACTGCGCAGTGCTGAAGGTGCCGACCGACATCACCGACCGTGCGCAGTGTGTGAAGCTGGCCGATGCAGCGACGGATCGCTTCGGGCGCATGGATGCGCTGATCAACAGCGCGTTCTGCTATGGACCGGTGGAATCCGTGGCGACCGGCGATCCGGAGAGCTGGCGGGAAGTGTTCGAGACCAATGTCTTCGGCAGCATGCACCTGACCCAGCAGGTGGTACCGCAGATGAAGCGGCAGGGCAAAGGCGCCATCCTCTTCATCAATTCCCAGGCCATCCGGCGCCCGTCGCACGCAGGCGCATACGCCGCGTCCAAGGGAGCGCTCAAGGTCCTGGCCACGTATCTGGCCAGGGACCTGGGTCCGCTCGGCATCCGCGTCAACACCCTGTTGCCGGGAGTGATGTGGGGCGAGCCCGTGAAGGGTCACATCCACCGGGCCGCGGCGGCGCAGGGCATTTCGGAGCAGGAAGTGACCGACCGGATCGTCGCGAACATCGCCCTGCACCGCATCGTTGAAGACGATGAGGTCGCCAGGGCCGCCATGATGCTGATTTCGGACTACGCCAGCGCGATCACCGGGGCGATGCTCGATGCGAACGGCGGCGAGTTCC
>JAGOXN010000217.1 GCA_018059685.1 Steroidobacteraceae bacterium
CCCTGGACACGCAAGGGACCATTCGGGAGCGCGTCGGCGGTGAACGTGCCGTCGAGGCCGATCGCATCGCGACGTGCGTCCAGTGCGATCCATCCGCTGAGGCGCGGAAGACTTCCGGGTGGCAGCCACGGAGCGCCGTCGAAGTCGTTCAGCCGCAGCGTGCCGACGAGTCGAGCATCCCCGGTGAGGTCGACTCCGGTACCCGTGAACGCCAGGCGGGCCGGCTTACTGAGCGAGAGCACGAGGGCGAGCCGTTCGAGCCGGCCGCGGGTCGTGGCCGTGAATTCGTATGAGCGCTCGTCGGGGAGCCGCCATGAGCCTGCGAGGGCGCTGTTCACCGTCAGGGGGAGCGTCCCGCGCAGCGTGACCCGGCCCGCGACCCGGCCTGCGGGATCCTCGAGGAGCAGGGATTCCGCATCCAGTCGCCAGCGTGTCAGGCGCAGGTCGCCGCGCAGCGATGCGACCTCGAGACGCTGGCCATCGGCGAGGGTCAGCCCGATGTTCCGGATCGCGAGTCCGGGGGCCTCGATGGTCAGGAATCGCGGGAGGAAATGCGTCTCGGACGGCGGCTTCTCCTCGCGCTTCACGAGCACGATGTCGACGCGCCCGATGGTCGCCGATTCGAGTTCGATCTGGCCGCCCAGCAGGGCCGCCGTCTCGAGGTCGAGCCGCAGGTCGCGTGCGTCGATGCGCACGGCCGGATGTTCGACGATGACGCGGTCGAATTCGAGCGGCCCGGCCAGCACGCCGCGGGCGCCTCCGACCTCGATGCGGACGCCTGGAATCCGGTGCAGTTGCGACACCAAGAACTGCAACCCCCACTCGGAATGCAGTACCTGGTACCCGAGTGCGACCGGCAGGCCGGCCAGGACCAGCAGCAGGGCAATCGCCATCCAGCCGCGTCGTCCCATCACATCACCTGCGTGATGTTGAGGTGGATGCGCGGGTTCTTGCCGGACTCCGAGAGCGCCTGGGCGACGTCGATCCCGATCATCAGCATCGGCAGGCGCCAGCGCAGGCCGACGCCCGCCGAGTATTCGAGCGGATCGCCCCACTCGTCGAATGCGTTACCAGTGTCGAAGAAGGCCGCGGCGACGAAATCGCGCGGCAGGTCGCGCTCGAGTTCCAGGCTCGCGACGAGCTTGTGTTCGCCGCCGAACCGCTTCTGCGTGACGGTGCCGTTCGTCTCGACCTCGGTCAAGGGGCTCAGTTCGTCCAGCGCGAAGCCGCGCACGCTGCGGTCGCCACCGGCAAAGAAGCGCTGCGAGGCGGGCAGTTCGGAGAACTCGTCGACCCAGCTCGTGCCGAGCTCGCCACGGGCGCGCACGCGCCAGGGTCCGGTAATGGGCCACACGCGCTCCGCCCGGCCGTAGAAGCGCAGGTACGATGCGTCCGACCCGAACGTCTGCGGGCTGCCGGACAGCTCGAGGTAATACGCTGCTTCGCGTGTCCAGCCGGTCAGGAAGTTCGGCGGCAGGCTGGCGTAGCTCACGCCGGGAATGAGCAGCAGATCGGTGTTCGAGGTGCCGTCCGGGAAGCCGGTACGTTCCCGGTTGACCTTCAGGAACAGCACGCGCTGCCAATTGCCCATCACCTGGGTCAGGCCGCCGACGATCTCGAAGCGCTCGCTGTCGAGGTCCGCGAGCTCTTCGTTGGTGTAGCCCCCGGAGAACTCGAGTTTCTCGAGCGTGGGATCGCCGATCGGGATGATGTACCGGCCGATCAGCTCCTGCATGGGGCTCGACAATGTGGTCTCGACCCGCCAGCGGTGGCCACGGTTATTCACGAGGCGGTTGTCCCAGGTGAAACGGCCGCGGACGCTCGTGTCCGTCCCGTACCCGAGGCTGACGCCGAAACGGTCGCGGCGGATGCGCTCGCCGCTGATCGTCACCGGCACGGTGAGCGTCTCCGGGTCGCGGTCGCCCGGCGACACGCTGACCGTGGAGAAGTAGTTGCTGTCTTCGAGCGCGAACTGCGTCTTGCGGACCTGGTTCTGAGAAAACGGCTGGCCCGGCGCGAAACGGATGAAGCCCTGCAGGAGCTCCGGCCGCACGGCATCCTGTTCGATGCGCAGCTCGCCGAACTCGTAACGGCCTCCGGTCTCGAGCTCGATGCGCGCGTCGGCAACGTGATTGGCGGGATCTACGTCGAGTTCGTGCCGCATCAGCCTGGCGTCGAGGAACCCGCGTTCGAGCGCGGTGCGCAGCAGGTCGGCCTTGAGGCGCTCGTAGGTCGCGTGATCGAGCTGCGTGCCCGGCTGCAACGCGCTCGTCCGTGCGATCGCGACGAGCTCGGGGTGCTCGCGACCCGGGCCCGACAACGTGACCTCGACCTTGCGCATCAGTACGGGCTTGCCGGGCTTGATGCGCAGACGCACGATCCAGTCGTCGCCGTCGCGCGTGGTGCGGCTGCGGATCGTCGGCGCGTAGTAACCGAAGGGCCGCAGCGCGTCCGTGGCCTCGTCCACTGCCCGGTCGGCTAGGCGTCGTACCTGGCCGTCCGTGAGATCCGTGCGCTGCGCGTGCCGGGTGAGAGTGAGGAATGCGCGCACGTTGGCCGCCACCGGCGCAGTCACTCCGTCGATCTCGATCCGCACCCGGTCGGCGGCTGCTGCCGTCGACCCGATGCCGCAGAGCAGGAGCAGCGCCACCCGGCAGGCTCGTCCGACGCCACGCGCAACCCGAGCCGAACGCAGCTTCATTCGGACGCGCCGGGACCCGCGAATTCCATTCGCGTCGCGCCGGTCTGGGCGCCCTTGACGTCGAATCGCCGCTCGTGAACGACCGTCCGCCCCGCGCCGTCCGTGATCACGACGGTCGAGCAGCGCGTGCCGTAGCGCTCGTGCACGACGAACGGTGCCGACAGCGCCCGCTCCCAGTCCGGCGGCAGGCCGGTATCCGGGTGCGATTCATACGGCGCCGGCTCCCGGTCGCCGAGGATGTCGAAGAGTTCCCCGGCGGCAGGATCCCCGTTGCCCATGGCTTTCGCGAACCGCTGCCGCGTCCGCACGAGCTTGGGCCATGGCGTGTCGAGCGCATGGTTGCTGAGCCCGTAGACTCCCGGGGGCAGCGACCGGCTGTGCGTGTCGCTCCGATTCGAGTAGTAGTGCAGGGCGGTGGTGTCGCCGAGCAGCAGGCTGAACCCCGCATAACGTCCCGCTTCGCTGCCAAGTCCCTCGAGGAATGCACTCGTTGCGCCGCGCTCCGCAAGGAACCGCGGCACGAGGCCGCCGCGAGACGGCGCATCCGGCGCGGGCGGCGATTCCAGGTCGCGGAAATTCGTGATGATCCCGATGCGCCCTGCGCGCGTCACGCCGAGCCAGGTGCCGCCAGCTCGCAGGTCGCGGCCGGCGAGGATGCGCGGGTCGTCGTTCCACCACGCGAGGGACGCTGTCGGGCGGTCGTGGAACTCGTCGCGATTCGCAGCCACGACCAGCCGATAACGCGGATGGGTCCGCCAGGCGATGACGAGCAGGCACATGCGCGTATTGTAAGCGGCCGGCCGCCGGAGCCCGCGGGCCGCGCGTCAGCGTGAGGCGGTCTCGGGTCCGCGACCTCGACCGAACAACAGGCGGCCGGCCTTGCGCGCCGTCCAGGCGAGCAGGGCGATCACGGCCATGAGGCAGAGCAGCGGGACGAGCACCGCGAAGATCGCGATGCCGGTGGCGCCGACCGTCTCGACGGCGGACACGAGCGGGTTCGCGAGGCCGCCGGTCATCATGCCCGACTTGGCGCGAAGCACGGCCGTGCTGCCCTTGGTCAGGCCGGCAATGCCGCCTCCCGCGATGATCGCGACGGGCCACAGCACAGCCGGTGGAAGGTCTGCCATGACCGCGGCGCTCGCCACCACGCCGGCCGCCACGGCCGCGGGGCTCGCGATGACATCGAGCGCATGATCCACGCCCGGGACGAAATACGCGAGGGCCTCGACCACCGCCGCCGTGCCGAGCATCAGAAGGGCAGGCGTGCTCGCGAGCCACTGGAATCCGTCCGCGAGCGGCACGTAGCCGGCCCGGGCGGCGAGCCCGGCGACGAGCAGCGGCACGAAGATGCGAAAACCCGCGGCGGCGGCGAGTCCGATCCCGAGGGCAATGCCGAGCAACGATGTGAGCGAGAAGTCCATGCCTGGCCACCGGGTGCCGGCTCCCGGGCCGGCACGCGGATCGTGCCCCAACCGGCCGATGCAGACAAATGAACCGCCCCGGCTCCGGCTGGCTGACGCTGCCTGCCAGCTCCGGGGTCAGCGCGACCCGACGGTCCAGGCTCTGGTCCCGGGGGTGTCCCGCAACGGCACGGTTGCCCCCGAGTCGTACCAGTCCTCGATGAGCCGGTAGGAGACCGATTGAGGTGGCGGCAGGGCGGGATTGCCCGCCGCGAGGTCCTCGCGCGTGAACCAGCGCGCGTCCTCCAGTTCCTCGTCCGCACGTGGCACCGAATCGGCCGAGGCGGTCGCGGTGAATCCGAGCATGAGCGACGACGGGAACGGCCAGGGCTGCGACGAATGATAGGCCGGATCGGTCACCGTCACGCCGGTCTCCTCGAGCACTTCCCGCGCAACGGCGTCCTCGAGGCTCTCGCCCGGCTCCACGAATCCAGCAATGGTCGAGTAGCGACCGGCCGGCCACGACGCCTGCCGGCCGAGGAGCGCGCGGGCGCCGTCGGTGACGAGCACGATGATCGCGGGGTCGAGGCGCGGAAAATGCTCGGCGCCACAGGCGGGGTTGCCGCACCGCATGACGTGCCCCGCGCTGGCCGGCCTCGTGGACGCCCCGCAGCTTCCGCAGTGTCGATGTCGGGCCCGCCACAGGACCATCGCGCGTGCATAGGCCAGCAGGCCGGCTTCGTCCTGGGGCAACAGGCCGCCGGCCAGCCGCAGATCGTCGAAGGCCGAGCCCTCCGGAACGCGCGGCGGTTCCTCCGTCGTCAACTCGGCCGCGAAGCACACGCGGCCGTGAAAGCGGCCGAGCATCACGAGTTCTGCGTCGGGCACGGACCGCCTGAGCTCGTGCCTCACCGTGACGAGTGCCGCCCGGCAGTCGATCTCCCCGTGGCGCAACAGGCTGCGCGACCGCCACAGCGGCACGAGGACCGAGCCCGGATCGCGCAGTGC
>JAGOXN010000218.1 GCA_018059685.1 Steroidobacteraceae bacterium
TGCACGGCAGGCAGGATCCTTCGACGGCGGGCAGTGGGCGACGAGCAGTGGATGAGCTTAGCGCTTCTACGCGCGCGTGCAACCGACCGACCAGCGCGCCCCGAGAGGCCGCTCAGCGGAACCGGCGAGCGGGGATTTCGACGTGCGTCTGGCCGCGGACCGACACCTGGAACTCATTGCGGACTTCCTGGGGGACGGTCCAAGGCAACGGCAGGTTGTCCGGCATGAGGGTCAGGAAGTGCTGCCCGGCGACGACCGCTGGAAAAACGAATCGGCCATCGGCGTCCGTGCGTGCCGGGAAGCGGCCGTCGAGCAGTACGACGACGTTCGCCGCTCCGGCCTCCCCCGCATCGAACCGGCCGTTGTCGTTAGCGTCCAGGAAGATCATGCCGACCACGCTGCCGGCACCGCTCCCCGCCTTGCCGCCGAGCGGGGCGGCGGCCGACCCTGCGCGCCACTCGTAGCGGATGTAGGCGAAGACGCCCTGGTCGTCCGATTGGAGGCGCTCGTACGGGTCCTCGCCCTGGATGGGTGACTCCACCGTGAGCGGCACTCGGCCCGAAACCCGGTTCATGTAGAGGTTCGCGCCTGCCGTCCAGCCGCGCGCGAAGGCCCAGCTGATTGCGACATTGGCGAGCCAGTTGTCCGTGCTCTCGTCGCCGAAGGTGGTGTTCCAGCGGGCGTTGACGTCGAGCGAGACATTGCCCGGGAAATCGCCGCCGCCGAACGCGGCCAGGCCGACGGTGTTCGCCGTGTGCGACTCGAGGTTCTCGTGCCCGAGCAGGAGCGCGGTGCTCGCGCGGCGGCCGACGGCCGTGGTCCAGGTCTGGTCGAGGTTGAGCTGGGTGTTGTCCTGCCCGTCGTTGCGCGCATGGCTCAGCTGGGCGCGGCCGATGCCATAGCGGTTGCCCGAGTCGACGAAGCCGAATGTGGACCAGGCGCTCGTCGAGCCTGCGAGGGCACTGGTCCCGCCGCCGAAGGAGAGTGTCGAGGAGTACTGGTAACGCGCGTAGCCGGTGCCGAAGGTCGTGTCGCGCCGCCGGCCGGAGACGGAACTCAACTGGTCGACGCCTCCATCGAGCGTCCAGCGGCGGCTCTGAAACGCGGCCCTGTAATGCCCGCCTTCCATGTCGCTCGCGAGCGGCGCGGTGCCCCAGCGCAGCCCCGGGTCCAGGCGGAAGACACCCATGGTGTGCCAGGTGCGGCCGGTGCGGATCGCACCGTCGAGCCACGCGCCGAGATGCCCGGAATCGTCGGCGGTCGAGTTGCTCACGAGGTTCAGCTGGGAGCGGGCGTCCCGCGAATCCCAGGCGAGTGCGCCGAACCACGATTGCCCCGTCACTTTCTCGCCATGCAGGCTCGACCGCGCCCGACCGACGTCGATCATCTGCAGGGCCGTGGACCACCCGTCCGCGATTCCCCATTGCAGGCCGCCGCCGGCCTGGCGGCCGCCGAGCCCGTCGAACGTCGGCACGTACACTCCCGTGAACTCGCCAGGCTCACCGACCGAGCCCTGGATCTGCAGCTGTCCCGGACGGGTCCATTCCACGACCGCCCCGCTCATCGGCAACGTGGGTACGGAAAACCGCTGCTGCTGGCGTGCGAGATCCGTGGCCGGCGTATTCGCAACACCCAGGGTGTTGTTGATGAACCAGTCCCCGTTCATCGGCAGCGAACGCTGCACCAGCGTCACGAGGTTGCCCGAACCGTCGCCGTCGCCACTCGAAGCACGAATATGTGCGTCGAGCGTCAATGCGCCGTGCTGCGGTGTGTCGAGCATGCCGCTGAAGCGCAGGCCATGTTCGCGGATGTCGCTGCCGTCCCGTGAGACCTCGCTGGTCATCGCCTGCACCTGGAACGCCCGCGGCCAGCCGCCCGCATCGGGGCCCGCGACTTCCTCGAACGAGAGATCAGGCTGGAGATTGCCTCCGTCGATCAGCCGGTCTTCGTAGCCGTCCTGCGCGGATGGCTGAGCTTCCTGGGCCTGCGCCACGGTCGCGAGGACCGTTGCACCCAGGATGAGACAGCACGTCCGTGAGGACCGTCGGTTCACTGCGCAAACTGCTCATCCAGCTCGGTTCGGCGGCCACCCCACTCGATCACGCCCTGGAGTCGAATCGGGTATGCGACCGAGGCCACGGGAGTCGCGCCCTCGCTGGCGGACAGGGGAATCGTGCGGGTTTCGCCGGGCAGGATCGGCAACGAGGACGGCGTGAACTCGAGCCGGCGTCCGTCGGCGTCGGTGCCGGTGAGGAATCCGTCGAGCCGTCCATGCGCGTTCCCGGCATTGTGGACGGTCAGGGCCGGCGTCGCTCCGCGGTCGGGTTCGATCACGCTCGTCGACGCGAACCTGAGTTCGGGAGCGGCCGTCCCGACCGAGACGTACACGATGACGCCGATGCGCCCGCTCACGGGCACGGTCATCCCACCAGCCGTCTGCACGTGCTGTGCATCCCCTTCGATCATCAGGGCAAACCGGCACTCACCTGCCGGTGCGTCGGCGGGAGGCTGCACTTCCATCCGATACCGGTAACGTCCGCCAGCGGGAACCTCGATCTCGTGCCGCTCGATTGCGACCCAGGGCCGGCAGCTGCCCGGCGTCAGGTCTTCGGAGAACGTCACGCCCCCGTCGGCGCCGAGCGACCAGTCCGCCGTGCGCATGTGATACGTCGCGGGCTGCGATCCCGCGTTCGTGATCTCGACGACCTGGCGGATGCGCTCGCCTGGTTGCGCGGCCATCTCGAAGCGGGGTGGCGACACGACAGCCGCAAATTCCTGGGCCACTGCAGCTCGCGACATCGGCATGGACGCGAGCGCGATCGTGAGCAACAGTCTGGAATGGAGGCGGTGCATGAGGTTCATTCCGTGTCGATTTCGAAGTGGAAGTCGAGTCGCTGCATCCCCGGGAGCCGGTTACCGTCGGCCTCGAAACTGAGGCTGAGTGTCTCTTCCAGGAACGGAGTCGTGATCGGACCCTGGTAGACGATGACGCGCTGTCCGGGCGCGATCTCGCCGAGCAGCAATCGCCCCTGCGTCCGCCAGCGAGCCTTCACGAGCGCGCTGCCTTGTTCCGGCAGGACGAGGTACAGGCGGGCCTGGCGGTCGAGCCAGGGCGCGAGATTCAACCGCACGGCGACCGTCGTGCCGCCCTCGAGGGTCGCGTCCGTCGTGCGTGAGGGGGCGGACTGCCGCCATCGGAGCAATGCCGTTGATTCGACCGGCAGGGACGCGCTGTCGTCCACGCGCCAGGTCGCGGCGGCAGAGGGCGAGGCGGCGGCAAACGCAAGCAGCAATGCTGCGGCCGACGGCGCTCTCATGGCGTGCTCAGCGTGTACGTGACACGTCCCGTGTAGGTGCCCGATGCGACGAAGCCGCTGTTGGCGTAGCGGAAGGTGTGGCAGCTCTCCGCCCACTGGTTGCGATTGATCGTGCCAATCGTCTGCGTGCCACCGACGAATGTGCCCGCAGGGAACGGTTGCGCGCCGGAATCGCCGTTTCCGCTGCTGGTCCAGCTGACCTGGCTGAACGGAATCGTCCTGCCCGTCGCGCTGACGAGGTTCGCGGGCGAGGTCGCCGTCACCGTCGCGGCGCCCGTGGAACGGGTGCTGCGGTAGAAACCTCCGATGTAGAGCTGCCCTGGGGCGTTACAGAAGACGTAGTTGTCGTAGAAGCTGATCGACGCCGTGCTGTCCGTCGTCATCGTCTGGGAGACGCCATTGCCGACCTGGGCCGCAGGCAGCGTCGCCGAAACGACGTTGACGGTCCCGTTGCTCGCGGGTGTGCCACCGCCGGTGTAGATGCCGTTGAACGAGCCCACGCCCACCTGCAGGTAGATCGTTCTCGGGTTCCTGGCGGCGATGTTCACCGTGAAGGCGTGCGCCCCGGCGCAGTACGCACCCAGGGCGGCGACGAGGATGGCGCCGACAGCGGCACTCGATCCTGCAGGGGTCGATCGCGTCATTGTTGTTGTTATCCCGGCGAGAGAGTCCGGCGTCCCCTTCGACGCCGGACCCCTGTTACCCGTTCAGGGCAGCGAAGCCGTGTAGGTCACGCGCCCGTTGTTGAGATTCACGCCACCGTAGGTGCCACCCGGGACGACGTTGTCGTTCTCGTAGGCGTACGTCCACTGCGCGTCCTGGTTGACGATGCCGAGTCCGTTGGCAGCCACCGTCACGGTGCCGCTTGCGGCGCCATCGACCAGCACCGGCGCACCGAAGCTCGCGTTGTTCGACGTGGTCGTGATCTGTCCGAAGCTGATCGTGCCGCCGGCGCCATTGCTGAGCGCACCGCCGGTGGTGGCGGTCAGGCCGACACTGCCGCCATTGCCACGGACGCGTGCCGTGACCACGCCATTGCCGAGGTCGCCGCTCCCAGCGGTCGCCGCAACCGCCGTGCCATTTCCGACGTCCGCCGCCGGCACATTGAAGTCGATCAGATCAACGGCCGCGTTGCTGCCGAAGAGGGTGCCCGTACCGACCTGGAGGAAGAGGATCCGAGGGATGTTGATCCGGAAGTCGACCCTGGCGGTGGCATTGAGGGCGCCCGACCCTGTCGTCGACTGGAAGGTCGACTCGGCGTGGGCCGCGAGCGACAAGGTGGCGAGCACGGTGAGTGCGAGCGCGGACTGGGTGATGCGTTTCATCGG
This sequence comes from Steroidobacteraceae bacterium, assembly GCA_018059685.1. Lineage (GTDB taxonomy): Bacteria > Pseudomonadota > Gammaproteobacteria > Steroidobacterales > Steroidobacteraceae > RPQJ01. Next base: position 4,646 of record JAGOXN010000218.1, read on the forward strand.
TGGAATGGCTCCTGTTGCGATGGTGTTGCTGTCGACTGCTGTGACGGTTCGTCTTTACATCCGCCGCTTGCGTCGTCCGACGGTCGCCGGGCAACTGCGGGCGGCTGACTCAGGTGAGACCTGCGCCAGCCAGGAGCCTCGATCGGGCTCTGAACCGACGTCTGTCGTCACTTGCGGGGAATTCTTTAGTGTCGTGTGGTCCGTGGAGCGTGACTCGAGTCGCGCTTCACGCATGCCACGCGCAGAGGTGATGCGCGCAGTCCGCGCGTAATGTGACGGCTGTCGCGCTCTACTAGGCGGTCGGACGGAGCCGAAATGCAGGTGCTCCGTAGTGCACGTAATCGGCCCAGTCGATCGAACCCTGCGCGAAGACCAGGCGGCGAGCGGCGAGCACCGCCTCGCCGAGAGTGGCGCCTGCGAGCAACCGCCCGTAGAACCGTCCGGAGAACGCGAACGCGGCCT
>JAGOXN010000219.1 GCA_018059685.1 Steroidobacteraceae bacterium
GCAAGCCCAGCATGGGCCCGAACGCGTCCGGCCTCGGCCAGGTGCTCTGGTACACCATCGAGCGCGCTCCCGGGGTCACGCGCGAGCAGGTGAGCGACATGGACCTGCGCACGCTGCAGGACTGGACAGTGCGTCTCATCCTGCGCACCGCACCGGGCGTCGACGACGTCACCTCGTGGGGCGGCGGCGAACGGCAGTTCCAGGTCCGCATCGATCCACAGCGCCTGTACGCGCGCGGCCTCGGATTCGGCGACGTCCTGGCCGCGATTCCCGCCAACAACGGCCAGGTCGGCGGCAACGTCATGGACGTGGGCCGCGAGCAGTACCTTGTGCGCGGGCTGGGCCTGCTCGGTTCCGCCGCAGATATCGGCGCCATCGTGCTCAAGGCCGAACACGGCGTGCCCGTGTACCTGCGCGACGTGGCGACCGTGATCGAGGCGCCCGCGCCGCGCTTCGGTGCCGTGACACGCGACGGGGAGGAAGTGGTGCTCGGCATGGCGCTCGCCCGGATCGGCGAGAATGCGAAGGACGTGGTCGAGGCGGTTTCCGCGAAGCTCGACACGGTCCGCTCGGCCCTCCCCGAGGGAGTCGTGCTCAAGCCGATCTACGAGCGCACCGACCTCGTCAACGAAGCGGTGCGCACCGCCGCCGCGGCACTCGTCGAGGGATCGATCCTGGTAGCCCTCGTGCTCTTCCTCTTCCTCGGCGAAGTGCGCTCCGCGCTCGTGGTCATCGTGACCCTGCCGCTCGCCATGCTGATCGCGTTCATTGGTATGCAGCGTTTCGGGCTCTCGGCCAACCTGATGTCGCTCGCCGGCCTCGCGATCGGCATCGGCATGATGGTGGACGGCGCCGTCGTGATGGTGGAAAACGCCTTCCGCCTGATGGCGGAACGGCAGGCCCACGGCGAGCGAGTCAATCGCACCTCCGCGGTGCTCGCGGCCGCCAAGGAAGTCGCCAATCCGATCGCCTTCGCGATCCTGATCATCATCGTCGTGTTCCTGCCGCTGTTCACACTCGAGGGACTCGAGGGCAAGCTGTTCAAACCGATGGCCTTCACGATCGCCTTCGCCATGACCGGCTCGCTGCTCCTGTCGCTCACGCTGATCCCGGTACTGGCCTCATTGATCCTGAAGCCGCAGGCTGAAAAGGACACCCGCTTCGTGGCCTGGCTCAAGCGCCGCTACCGGCCGATGCTCGACTGGGCGCTCGAGCGCAAGGGACGCGTGGTGGCGGGAGCAGTGGCCGCGCTTCTCGCGAGCTTCGCCCTGTTCCCGATCCTCGGCAAGGAATTCATGCCGCAGATGCAGGAAGGGTCGATCATGTGGCGCGTGACGTCGATCCCCTCGACGTCACTCGACGAGTCCATCGAGGTGTCGAAGCGCATTGCCGCCGCATTCACGCGCTATCCCGAGGTCGAGACGACGCTCGCCATGATCGGGCGGGCGGAAAAGGGCGAGACTGCCGACGTGAACCACATGGAGATCTACACGTCGCTCTTACCGCCCCGCGACTGGACGAGCGGACGCTCGATCAAGGACCTCGAGGTCGCCATGCAGGAGACGCTCGAAGAAGTCGTGCCGACGACGGTGCCGAGCTACACCCAGCCCATACAGATGCGCGTCGAGGAACTGATCTCCGGCGTGCGGGCGACGCTCGCGCTCAAGCTCTACGGCGAGGATCTCGGCGAACTCGACCGGCTGAGCGCGAAGATCAAGGGCGTGCTGGCCGACGTTCCCGGGGTGGCCGACCTCTCGCTCGAGGCCAACGTCGGCAAGCCCCAGATCCGCATTTCCGTCAACCGGGCCGAGCTGGCCCGCCACGGCATGAACGCGGAGGAGGTCCTGACGATCGTGCGTAACGGCCTCGGTGGCGAGCCGGTCAGCGTGCTGCTCGACGGCGTGAAGCGGTTCGACATCGCCGTGCGACTCGACGACGACATTCGCGCGTCCGTCGAGGACCTGCGACGCATCCCGCTGCGCACGGCGACCGGTGCCATCCTGCCGCTGTCCGAGGTCGCCGAAGTGACGGTCGGCGAAGGGTATTCGTTCGTCCGTCGCGAGCAACTGCAGCGATATGCCGTCATCCAGATGGACGTCGACGGCCGGGACGTCGACGGATTCGTCAAGGAGGCGCAGGCTGCCATCGAGGCCGCAGTCGAGCTGCCGCCGGGGTACTGGATCGAATGGGGCGGCGCCTTCGAGAACCAGCAGCGGGCACTGGCACGACTCGCGCTGATTGTGCCGGTGACCGTCTTCTTCATCTTCCTGCTGCTCTATACGGCATTCAACTCGGTGAAGTACGCCGCGCTGATCCTGGCCAACGTGCCCTTCGCGACCATGGGCGGCATCGTCGCGCTCTTCGCGACCGGGCAGTACCTCTCCGTCCCCTCGGCCATCGGCTTCATTGCGGTGTTCGGCGTCGCGATGCTGAACGGCATCGTCCTCGTGAGCTTCCTCAACGAGCTGCGCGGCAAGGGACTCGGCGTGCGCGAGGCGGTCACCGAAGGGACCACCCTGCGCCTGCGGCCCGTGCTCATGACCGCGAGCGTGGCGATCCTCGGACTGGTCCCGATGCTGCTATCGTCGGGCATCGGTGCCGAGACCCAGCGGCCGCTCGCCACGGTCGTCGTCGGCGGGCTGCTGAGTTCGACCCTGCTCACGCTGGTGCTGCTGCCGGTGCTCTACGAATGGCTCGAGACGCGCGAGACTGCGCGGCCGGAGGAAACCCCGCCATGAAACGCGTCACTGCCCTGCTGCATCCGAACCGCATCAGCGAGGTCGTACATGCGCTGGCCGCCGCCGGCCAGCGCCGCATCAGCGTCGTGCACGGGCAGGGACTGCTGCAGGCCCTGAGCAGCCGCGAGCAGACGTACTCGGTCGAGCTCGGGGAACTCATCACGCAGCAGATCCAGCTCGACGTCTTCTGCGCGGACGACGAACTGCCCGGCATCGTCGACCTGATCCAGCGCAACGGCAGGACCGGCCAGGCGAAGTCGGGCTGGCTGTTCATCGCCAGCGTCGACCAGGCGTACGCAATCGACGGCCATTGACGTGGGGCACGCGCACGAGCATGGCGCCCACGCGACGGCGCACGAAGGCCCCTTGTGGTGGGCCCTCGGGCTGACCGGCACCTTCCTGCTGGTGGAGATCGCGGGCGGCCTGCTCACCAACAGCCTGGCCCTGTTGTCCGATGCCGCGCACATGGCCACCGATACCGCCGGCCTGGTGATCGCCCTGGCTGCCGTGCGACTCAGTCGCCGGCCACCGGATGCACGCCGGACGTTCGGCTTCGCGCGCGTGGAGGCACTCGGCGCGCTTGCGAACGGTGTGCTGCTGATGGGCGTCGCCGGTTACATCCTGTGGGAGGCAGCCGAGCGGTTTCGTGATCCGCCCGCGGTCGCGGCGACGGGCATGCTCGTCGTGGCCGTCGCCGGCCTCATCGTCAACCTCGTCGCGATGCGCATCCTCGCCCGCGGGAGCAGCGAGAGCCTGAACGTGAAGGGAGCCTATCTCGAAGTCTGGAGCGACACGCTGGGCTCGCTCGGCGTGCTCATCACTGCGGTTGCGATCAGGATGACCGGCTGGTTGATCCTCGACCCGATCCTGGCCGTGCTGATCGGCCTGTGGGTACTGCCACGGACCTGGTCGCTCCTGCACGAAGCGGTCAACGTGCTGCTCGAAGGCGCGCCCCACGGAACGGACGTGGCCGCGGTCCGCGCGGCGATTCTCGGCCACGCGGGCGTCATCGGCGTCCATGATCTGCACGTCTGGGCGCTGCGTTCGAAACAGCCGATCCTGGCCGCCCATGTCGTTGCGAGCGAGGATTCCGACCCAGAGGCCCTGCGGCGTGACCTCAACGGGTCACTGCACGCGTCGTTCGGCATCGCTCACTCGACGCTGCAGGTCGAGACCGTCCATTGCGGCACGCAGGATTGCGATCCGGCCGTGTCACGACCCGCGTGATCTCGGCGCTCGCAGCGCATTCCGACCAATCGATGGCCGGAGGCCGTGGTGGCCTCCGGCCATCCCGCGGCTACTGCCCGGCGTGCCCGGCCATCTGCCGGTGTTCGGACGCGAGCGCCCGATACTCCTTGGCGGCAGCCTCGTACTGGCTCACGAGGCGATCGCAATGCGCGACCATCGCCTGGGGGTTGCCCTTCGGCGAGCCACCCGCGCGATAGGTCTTCGCCATCATTGCGTGCGCCGCGGCCTTCTTCTCGGCCGCCGCCGCCTCGGCGTCGTATTCGGCCGCGATGGCCTCGTGATCCGCGGCGGTACGAGCGGCGCTGATCTGGTCGGACGTGACCTCCGCCGACGGGTCGGCGGCGATCGCGGGAACGGAGGACAAGAGGAGACCGAAGGCGGCCCACGTGGCCGCCAGGAATGAAACTGAACGCGTCATGGTGTTACTCCGAAAAACTGGACTCGTTCCCGGATTCCGCGCAGGCGGAAACCCGGGGGTGTACTCGCAGAGACGGATGCTCAGTCTGGAGGTCGGAGGAAATCGAACAGCGGTGCATCGAACGCCGGGCCCGCGAGCGGACCGGTGACGGCCGCGACCGACCCGCAGCCCTGCAGGACGACCCGGGTGACACCCAGTGCCGGCGTGTGTGCGCACGGACATGCGCAGGCGAGGTGCGTGCGGCAGGAGTGAGAACCATCGCCATCCGACCCGTCCTCGACGACGGACAGGGCGCCGTGCCCGATCGGGTGATCGTGCGTGGAACCCTGTGTGCTGGCGACCCCCGCGCAATCAGCACCGCCGGCCGCAAGGGGCGAGGCGTGCGCGAACGGACCCACCACCAGCTGCACCAGGACCAGCAGCGCCGCAAGCACATGCGAAAGGGGGCTGTCTCGCATGGAATACATCTTAGCATCCGTGTTCCAGCGTCGACGCGGGGAAAATCCCTAAGGTGATCCTCCGGATGCGTGCTCCGGGCTCAATCGTGCGCATTCGCCGAAACATGATCACGCGAGGAGGCGCCCCGCTTCCATCCGGAGAGTCCGGTCGGCCAGGAAATCGACCTCCGTGTTCACGTGCGACACGTAGAGCATCGGAATTCCCGTCTCGTCCCTGACCCG
>JAGOXN010000220.1 GCA_018059685.1 Steroidobacteraceae bacterium
TACCAGACGATCCATCACCCGACGTCCTACTCGGCGCAGCAGACGGCCGCCGTGGCGCACGTGCCGGGGCGTGAACTCGCCAAAGCGGTCATCGTGCACATCGATGGCGCGCTGGCCATGGTCGTCCAGAACGCCTCGGGCATGGTGCCGCTCGGTCGCGTCAAGGCCGCAGCCGGCGCACGGGACGTCCACCTCGCAAACGAGCAGGAGTTCCGGGACTGGTTCCCGGACTGCGATCTCGGGGCCATGCCGCCGTTCGGCAATCTCTACGGCATGGAGGTGTTCGTTACGGAGGCGTTGACCCACGACGACGAGATCGCCTTCAACGCCGGGACGCACACCGAGCTGATCAGGCTGCGGTACGCGGACTTCGCCAGGCTGGCGCACCCGATCGTCGTGTAGCAGCGGATCGGAGATCGATGGCCCCCGGCCACCAGCGCCTCGCGGAAGGTCCGGCGGCTGGCGTATAGTCGGCGCGTGCCTTTCCGACGGCGAGGTGCGTGATGACACGACTCGAATGGAAAGAAGCGTACGCCACCGGCGTACCAGCGCTCGACTACGAACACCACGTGCTCATCGACAATGTGAATTCGAGCTGTGATGCGCTCGGCGCGGCCGCTGATCCAGAAGCCGTGCGCGGCTGCCTGGCGTCGCTGTACGAACACGCCTGCGCCCACTTCGCGCTCGAAGAGCGCGTAATGCGCGAGGCCGGTTACGCGTTGTATGCGGTGCACAAGGCCGGGCACGAGAAACTGATCGACACGTTGCGCGACATGATGGACTCGTTCGAAGACGACACTTGCGGGAACTGCAATCGCGCCCTCGACGAATGCCTGGTGAGCTGGTTCGACAGCCACTTCCAGATCGAGGACGGGCAGTTGCAGCGGATGGAGCACCTGCCCCTCCAGCACGCGCGCCGCTGAGCGGACGGGGCATCGGGTCAGCGTGAGGCCAGCCCTGTCGCTCCTTGAGCCTGCCCTCGTCGAGCGCGTCATCGACGAAGCCATGACCGTCCTCGGGCGCACGGGCGTTCACATCGGGGACAAGCGGGCACTCGAGCGCCTGGGCCGGTTCGGGCTGACGACAGACCCTGCCAGTGGGCGCGTCACCTTTCCGCGCCAGGTCGTCGAGCGGGCGCTCGACACGGCGCCCTCGGCGCTCACGTTGCATGATCGCGATGGCATGCCGGCCGCGGTGCTCGAGGGCGACAACGTCCACTTCGTCCCGGCGAGTTCCGCCTTGCGCGTCCTCGACCGCAACACCCACGCGGCGCGCGAGCCACGCACGGCCGATTTCGTCGAGTACGTCCGCGTGGCGGACGGGTTGCGAAACATCTCGTATCTGTCCACGGCGTTCGTTCCGGACGACGTACCCCAGGACGTCGCGGACGTGTGGCGCCTGTACCTCGCGCTGGCGCACTCGAAGCGGCCGGTCGTTTCCGGAGCGTTCACAGCATCGGGCGTGCCGCGCATGGGGCAGGTCATGGCCATGTTCCGCGAGGACCGCGCGGACCTGGCGCGCCGACCGATGGCCATCTTCACCTGCTGTCCCAACACGCCACTGCGCTGGGGCGAGGACTCCGTCGCGAACATCCTGGACTGCGCGGAGTGGGGCATCCCGATCGAGGTCGTGCCGGTACTGCTGCTCGGCATGATCTCGCCGGTGACGACCATTGGGGCGCTCGTACTGCACACCGCGGAGGTGCTGTCGGGACTCGTCATCGCCCAGGCGGTTCGTCCCGGGACGCCGGTGATCTTCGGCGGGGCGCCGGCTTCGTTCCACATGCGGCTGATGACCAATCCGATGAGCTCCGTCGAGGCGCTGCAGCTCTATTGCGCCTATGCGCAGGTCGCGAAGCGATTGAAACTGCCCTGCCAGGCGTACATGGCCCTTTCAGACTCGAAATTCAACGACCCGCAGGCGGGCATGGAGAGCGGCGTCGGCGCGTTCCTCGCCGCGATCGCCGGCATCAATTCCGTGTCCGGCCCTGGCATGCTCGATTTCGTGAACTGCTTCAGTCTCGAGAAGCTCGTGTTCGACGACGAGATCGTCGCCCACGCGCAGCGCTTCATTCGTCCCGTGCAGATCCGTGGCGACCTGCCGGTCGCCGGATTGATCGAGGAACTCCTGCGCGACCAGCACCTGCTCACCGCCGGGCACACGCTCGAGCACTGGCCTGCGGAACTCTACCTGCCGGGGCCGACGCTCGACCGCACGAACTGGGAACAGTGGACCGAGCAGGGATCCCGCGACTGGCACGCCCGCGCCAATTCGGTCGTCGACGAGCTCCTCGGGACCTACGACGTGGCGCCGCTCGAGGCGCGGATGCACGGGGAGATCCAGGAGCTCGTCCGGCGCGGCTGCCTGCAATCCGATGTCGTCCTGCCGGCCGTGGCGGAGACGGCGCATGGCTGACTACGCGCTCCTGAACCAGATGCTCTATGAAGGCCGGCACGAGCGCGTGCAGCAGATGGTCGAGGAGGTCCTGCGCGAAGAGCGGCCGCCCCTCGAGGTGCTCGAGGACGGACTCATCGGCGGCATGCGCGTGATCGCCGAGGACTTCAAGCACAACCGGATATTCGTTCCGGAGGTGCTGCTCGCGGCCCGCGCCATGAAGGCAGGGCTCGCCGTCCTGCGGCCGCTGCTCGCCGCGGGTCGTCACGAGAAGAGCGCGCTCTCGACCACGATCGTGCTCGGTACGGTCAAGGGCGACCTGCACGACATCGGCAAGAATCTCGTCGGAATGATGGCCGAGGGCGCGGGATTCACGGTCGTGGACCTCGGCACGGACACTTCGGCCGAGAAGTTCGTGGCCGCGGCGAAGGAGCACGATGCACGCATCGTCGGCATGAGCGCGCTGCTCACGACGACCATGATCTACATGCGGACGGTGGTGCAGAAATTCCAGGAGGCGAACATGCGCCACGTGAAGCTCTGCATCGGCGGCGCTCCCGCGAGCGTCGAATACGCCCGGCAGATCGGCGCCGACGGTTACGCGGCCGATGCGGCAAGCGCCGTGGACCTGTTCAGGCGACTCGCTGCCGAGCCGGGGACAGCACCTGCGTGAACCGCGCGGCAGTGCCGACCGTGACGGCGACTGTCACACTTGATGGGCGGAGCGGCCCTGCTTCGCTCGGGATGTCGCTGTTCGACTGGGCGGAAGCCGCAGGCGTCGAGGTGCCGACCTCCTGCCAGAAGCAGGGCAAGTGCCGCGAATGCCTGGTCGAGATCGAGTCCGGCGCGGCGCACCTGAGTGTCCCGACGCCACAGGAGCGGCACCTCGAGGGTCGCTTCCGCCTGGCCTGCCGCACTCGGCTGCTCACTCCCGGCACGGTCATCGCGCACCTGTTGCGACGGGGCGCGTTGCGCATCGAGACCGATTCGGCACGCACGGGAGGGGAGCGGGCATGGCTCGACCCCGCCGTCGTGCGTGCAGGCGAGCGGGCGCTGCCCGTTGGTGTCGTCATCGCCGAAGCGTCCGGCCCATTGCACGGGCTCGCGATCGATCTCGGCACGACGACCATCGCCATGCGCCTGCACGACCTCGAGACCGGGCGCCTGCTCGCGACGCAGGCCTTCGAGAATCCGCAGCGCTTCGGTGGCTCGAACGTCATGGCGCGCATCCACTACGACGGCACCCACCGCGGCCGGCTCCTGCAGCGCACGCTGCGCGGCTACCTGTCGCGTGCCATCGAAGCCCTGCCGGTGGATCCCGCGACGATCTACGAGGTCGTGGTGGCCGGCAATCCGACCATGCGCGACCTGCTGTTCGGCCTCGACGTGCAGGGGCTCGGGGCGCTGCCGTTTCGCTCGTCCACCGAGGCGGCGGTGCTCGCAGGCTCGGCGCTGTCAACCAGTCTCGACACGACCGCGAAGAAGCTGCGACTGCCGATTGCAGAGCGGGCGCGCGTGCACGGCCTGCCACTGATCGGGAACCACGTAGGCGCAGATGCCGCCGCCTGCCTGCTGGCGACGGGGCTCGCCGAAGGCGAGGCGATCTGCGCCCTGCTCGACATCGGCACCAATACCGAGGTGTTCCTCGGCAATCGGCACCGGCTGCTCGCGGCCTCGGCTCCGGCCGGCCCGGCATTCGAGGGCGGTGGCGTGAGCTGCGGCATGCCGGCGCTGGACGGCGCCATCGAACGGGTGCGCCTCGCGGAGGACGGCAGCGTGGACCTGCGCGTGATTGGCGGGGTGTCGCCCGTCGGAATCTGCGGCTCGGGTCTCGTCGACCTCCTGGCGGAGCTCATCAGGACCGGGCAGATGAGCGGCCTCGGGCGTTTCGTCGAGCCGGGCAGCCCGATCGTCCTCAATGCACGGCCATACGTCGCCGTCACCGAGGCCGACGTGAGCGAGCTTGCCCAGGCCAAGGGTGCCCATGCGGCGGGCCTGCGGATCCTGGCCGAGGCGTACGGGATCGATCTCGGCCAGGTCGAACGGCTGTATCTCGCCGGCGGATTCGCGCGGCACATCGACGTGGAGGCGGCCAGCCGTATCGGTCTCGTCCCGGACCTGCCGAGGGAGCGCATCGTGAAGGTCGGCAATGCAGCGCTGGAGGGAGCGTCGATCGCGCTGCTCTCGCGCCGCCGCCGCAGCGAGCTCGAGGCAATCGTGCGCCGCGCGGAACTCGTGCGGCTGGAGGCGCATCCCCGGTTCTTCGACTTCTTCGTCGAGGGGTGCCAGTTCGAGTCCTTCGGGGGTCGCGCATGATGCGTGCGACGGTCCTGTCCGTCGAGGCGCAGTCGATCGCTGCCGAAGTGCCGGAGCGCGAGTACCGGCGCCTGCTGGGGTTGCCGCGCCGGTTCGAGCCGACGGGCGACCTGTTCGCGCATGCGCAGCGGGCGCGGGCATGGTACGCGGATCGCGGCCGTCCGTTCCTCGCCGCGCGGCGGGTCGAGCTGAGTGCATGCAGCACGCATCGTGTCGTGCTCGCCACGGGGGACGTCCTCGAGAGCGAAGTGCTGGCCGGGCGGCTGCGAGCGGGCGGGGCCCATGCACTCGTGGTGATGGCAGCCAGCGCGGGGCACGAGAGTGCCGC
>JAGOXN010000221.1 GCA_018059685.1 Steroidobacteraceae bacterium
CGCCGAAACATGATCACGCGAGGAGGCGCCCCGCTTCCATCCGGAGAGTCCGGTCGGCCAGGAAATCGACCTCCGTGTTCACGTGCGACACGTAGAGCATCGGAATTCCCGTCTCGTCCCTGACCCGGGACAGGAACGGAAGAATCTGCTGCTTCAGCCGCTCGTCGAGCGACGCGAGCGGCTCGTCCAGCAGCAGCACGCGCGGGGAATACAGCAGGACCCGACCCAGTGCGACCCTCTGCCGCTCCCCGCCGGAGAGCTGCGCCGGACGACGGTCCAGCAGGCCACCGATCTCCAGAAGCTCGACGACTTCGGACAGTTCGAAGCGCCTCTCGGGCGGCCTGCGGCGGCTGTAGCCGTACAGCAGGTTCTGTCGCGTCGTGAGATGTGGGAACAGTTGCCCGTCCTGGAACACGAGCGCGCAGTGCCGCTGCCAGGCCGGCACGAAGACGCCGGTGAGCGTGTCCACCAGCACGTCGCCGTCGAGCACGAGCCTTCCCCGGTCGGGCCGCAGCAGGCCGGCGACCAGCGACAGCAGAGTGGACTTGCCGCAACCCGAGGGTCCGCAGATGCCCGTGACGCGCGAATCGAGATCGGCCCGCGCACGAAGCTCGAAGCTTCCCCTGCGGTATTCCAGGTCCACGCTAAGCACGAACGGCTCGCTGGTCCCGGTAGCCGAGCCGACGCTCGGTCCGGCGCGTCAGCCAGTGACTGCCAGCCAGCGCCGCGCTCGCCAGCGCCACCGAAATGAGCGCCAGCCGCAGTGCCGAACCCTCCCGATCGGGCACGCTCATGAACGTGTAGATCGCGAGCGGCAGCGTGCGTGTCTCCCCTGGAATGTTCCCGACGAACGCCATCGTCGCGCCGAACTCTCCGAGGCTGCGCGAGAAGCACAGTACTGCGCCGGCAATCATTCCAGGCAGGGCCAGCGGCAGCGTGACGGTGCGGAATGCATCGAGTGGCGTGGCCCCCAGAGTCGTCGCTGCCTGCTCGAATCGTGCATCGACCAGCATGAAGGCCACCCGGATCGGCTGCACCAGCAGCGGGAACGCCATGACGGCCGATGCAATCACGGCGCCCTGCCAGGTGAATGCGAGCACGATGCCAAAGGTCCGCTCCAGCCATCCTCCGATCGGGCCCTGGGTTCCGAACAGCATCAGGAGCGCAAGACCGGGCACGACCGGCGGCAGCACCATCGGCATCTGCACCAGGATCTCGACCAGGACCTTGCCTGGGAACTCGCGCCGGGCGAGCAGCCAGCCCACGAGGAGTCCGAGCGGCAGACAGGCCACGGTAGCGCTAAGCGCAACCCGGGCCGACAACTGCAGGGCCTGCCATTCCTCGGGGCTCAGCATCGTCGCATGCCAGTCGCTCGACCTCGCGCCATTTCAGAAGCTGAACTGGGATCGCAGCGCAAGGATGTCCAGGTCCTGGCCCACCTGTACGCCGGGCGGCGGCGTGGCCGGGGCAGCCCCGAACGGTGTCGGGTTGGCGGGCCCGGCCGGGTTCAGCCGGTCCACGTCCACGTGAAGATAGTTGAGCATCAGCTTGACATTGGTGTTCAGGTACCAGTTGAGGCCGGCACCGACGATCGACTGCTCGCCGCCGCGCACACCGTCGATCGAGGCCACAGTGCCAGCGGCTCCCTCGCGGTCATTGAGGTCCGTATAGCTGTAGCGAAGGGCCAGCTCCCAAGCGCCCCAGCCGCCCTGCCCGTCGAAGGGAATGCGTGGCCGGGGCGCCTGATAAGCGGCACCGCCAGGCGTATATCGCCGACTCTCACCCGTCGGAATCCAGCTCGCCTCGACGTAGTAGCCACTGAAGTCCGGGCTCGGCAGCGAGGAGTCCCGTCGCTCGATGCCGTACCAGAAATTCTCACCCTGGATCAGGACGTTGCGCCAGTTGGCCGCAAACTCGAGACCCGCGGCGTAGGCGCTGTCGGCGTCGATGATCCCCGTGTCGACCAGTCGGGTGCCATCGACCCGCAGCTCGGGCCGGTCCCGGAAACGCAAGCCGTAGCGGGTTCCCGAGGCGAGGCTGGCCTGCGCCGGCTCCATGACGAAGGTGCCGTTGAGACCCATGTGGACGTTGTAGTCCGCCTGCGCAACGAGCAATCCACCGAGCCTGCCGACCAGGGCGCGCTGGGAGTCGAATGTCTCGGGATCCCCGACCGTGCGCCCGGTGTAGGTCAACGCGCCGAGCCATCGCGAGCCCCCGGTGCGAACGCCGAAGCCGAGCCGTCCGTCGGCACCGCCCAGCGCGCGTGACAGCTCGGAGGGCGTGGCCCGCTCGATGAAAAGCAGGTCTTCGGTCGCGGTGCCGTCGGCGAGATTCGCGGGTGGCGAGAATGCGCCAAGCTGCAGCGAGACCGGCGCCAGTCCGTTGTACGCAAGGTAGGCGTCGTTGATGCGGCCCGCGGCCTCGGTGCCCGATCCACCGAACTCGGCGAGCAGCCGGTACGTGAAATCGCGAGCGATGACGCCCTCGACGCCGAGACGGGCTCGCCGGAAATAGGCTCCGTCGTTCAAGTCACGCGCGGCGTCGTTCTCGCGCGCTGCCGCGGCGCCGACCGAGCCACGTCGGAAGTCGCTGGACAACGGGCCGGCCGGATCCTGCTCGTAATGACCATAGTCGACCTGCACGTTGCCGCGAACCGACAACGACGACCGGCCGTCCGGACTCGTGACCGTAACCCGTCCTGCGTTCATCCGCAGGACGGGCGCTGCCTGATGCTCGAGCTTCGATTGCGCGGCCTGGCGCGCCAGTGCCTCGAGACGCTGCCGATCGGTGTCGACGGCCACGGCGGACGACGGTATGGCCGGATCATGACCCTCCGCACGTTCCTTCAGCGTGTCGAGCTCGGCGCGCTGGGTCTCGAGCTGCTGTTGCTGCGCGTCGATCTGCGCCTGCTGTCGCTCGATGATCCGCTGCAGCGACTCGAGGCGGGACTCGATGCTTTCCGCAGCCGCCGAATCGGCGTCTGGGACGACGGCGGCGAGCAGCAGTACAGGGGCCATCAATTTCGGGTTCGCAGGCCGGTACATGTCGCGGCTCCTTCAGCGCAGGACCGTGAATCCGAAGCGTTCGAAGGCGGCCCGACCGGCGTCGCTGCGGATGAATTCGACGAAACGCGCGGCGTCCGCGCCCGCGATGTTCGTGAGCGCGACGGGATACGTGATCGGCGGGTGCGTATCGGCCGGGAAGATCCCGACGATCCTCACGCGCTTCTCGATGCGCGCATCCGTCTCGTACACGATTCCCAGCGGCGCCTCGCCACTCGCGACGAAGCGGAGCGCGTGACGCACGTCTTCGGCACGCACCAGCCGGTCGACCACGGAGTCCCACACGCCGAGGCTCGTGAGTGCCGCCATGGCATACCGGCCGACGGGCACGCTGTCCGGGTCGCCGGTGGCCAGCCGGCCCTGGCCGAGCGCCGCAGCGAGTGGAAAGCCACGCTCGATCGTGAGCTGCACCCTGCTTTCGACGGGCGCGACCAGCGCCAGTCGGTTACCGAGCAGGTTGCGGCGCGACGACGCCTGGACCGTACCCCGTCGTACGAGGTAGTCCATCCATTCCTGGTCCGCCGAGACGAACAGCTCGGCCCGCGCCCCCGCCTCGATCTGTCGCGCCAGCATCGAGCTCGCGGCGAAGGAGCAGCGCACCGGGATACCCGTGGATCGCGTGAATTCCTTCCCGACCTCGTCGAGCGCGTTGGTCAAGGACGCCGCCGCGAAGACCGTGATCGGGTGGACTTCCGCCCCTGCGGCCGGGAGCAGCCCGACGACGAGGACCGCGGCCACGGCAAGTATCGTACGACGCAGCAGCATGACGACTCCGGGACGCGCGCGATGGCGCTATATACCGGACTATATATCGCGACCGATACGGGCGTCTGGACATCGCCACAATGCATCGAGGGAATACCGCGGGCAAATGCTATTGAGAATGGATCTCGTTTGCGATACTGTCAGCGCGCTCAGTTGTCCCTCGACCCACCCGATACGTGTCTGCGAACACCGTGCCCGCTGCTGCGCTCCCACCGAATGACGGCTGGCATCGGCCCCTTGACTGGCGTCGTCTTGCGCTGGTGGTGGCCGCTCACGCGCTCATCCTCGGCTGGGTGACCGGCGTCCGACTGCAGGTCGAACGAAACCCGCCCCCCCCGCCGATCTTCGCCCGCATCGTCGTACCGGACACGGCCGAGCCAGCTTCCCCGGGCCCCGAGCCAGATCCCGTGCCGCCGGAGGAGGTCGTGGCCGAGACTCGTCCACCACGGCCCGTGCCGGCCGTGCCGGATCCGACACCGGTACTCGCGGTGCCGGAAACCGCACCGACTCCGCCAGCCGCGGACATCGTGGCATCGGCCGAAGCGCCACCCGAGGTGCCCGGGCCCATTGCGGCCTCGGAGGTCATCGAGTCCGCGCAGCCGGCACCGCCGACCGCGCCGGCCCGCGCGACGGCTGACGCCTTGCCCGGCAACCCCGACGACGTGCGCAATTACCTCGCGGCGGTGATGCGGCAGTTGAACCGCTACAAGACCTATCCCCGCGCACTCAAGAAGGCCCGGATCGAGGGCACGGTGGTCATCCAGTTCACGATCGACCACGACGGGCAGCTGCTCGCTTCGGCGGTGCAGCAGGGCTCCGGCCAGGCGGACCTCGATCGTGCCGCGCTGGACATGCTGGCACGTGCCAATCCGCTGCCCGCCATCCCCGATTTCATGAACCGCGACGAACTGGCCCTGGCCATCCCCGTCGAGTATTCGCTGATCACCGATCGTTGACGCAGGTCCAGCACGGACACGAGGAGAGTCGAGGGTGTCGAATCAAGGGAAGAACGTCCGGCTGCCGCGCAGCTTCCGCAACGGGTACGCGCCGCATGCAGCCAGTCGCGCGCGGAACACGCTCGCGCTCGGAATCTCGTCGGCCCTGCTCGCGCCGGCAGTGGCGGGTGCGGCCGATGAAGTCATCGGCCTCGATACGCTCACTATCGAGGAGCGTGCGATCGACACCAATCCGTATGCCGAACCGG
>JAGOXN010000222.1 GCA_018059685.1 Steroidobacteraceae bacterium
GGGTTCACCGTCACCGAGGCGACCGTCGCCATGTTCGGGGCGAATGCCGCGACCGATTTCCACCGGGATGCTTCCCGGCCGGAAGTCACCGGCGACGTGGTCGCGTGGCTCGTGACGCGTCCCGAGGCGAAGGCGCTCGCCGGGACCTTGATCAGCTCGCCCGGGTTCTTCGCCGCGAAAGGAATCACCTTCCCATGAGCTCATCCGTGCTGCTGGTCGAGAAGCACGACGCTGTCGCCACCGTCACGCTCAACCGACCCGAGGCGATGAATGCGCTGTCGGCCGAGCTGCGCCTCCGGCTCGGTCAGGCGTTTCGGGAGCTGCAGGCCGATCCGGAGGTCCGCGTCGCGATCGTCACCGGCGCGGGACGGGCCTTCTGCGCCGGCATGGACCTCAAGGAACTGAGCAGCGGTGCCGAGGGGACCACCGGCTTCGACCAGAGCGCCGTCGGTCAGGACATGAGCGACGCCATCGCGGCCTTCGAGGGTCCGATCATCGCTGCGGTGAACGGCCACGCCGTGACCGCGGGTTTCGAGCTGGCGCTTGCCTGCGATCTCATCATCGCCTCGACGAACGCCCGGTTCGCCGATACCCATGCGCGCGTCGGTATCCTCCCCGGGTGGGGCCTGAGCCAGCGACTGCCTCGCCTCATCGGCATTGCGCGCGCCAAGGAATTGAGCTTCACCGGCAACACGGTGCTTGCGGCGCAGGCCTGCGAGTGGGGCCTGGTGAATCGCGTGGTCGAGCCCGAGGCGCTGCTGCCGACCTGTCAGGCCCTCGCCGCGCAGATGGCGAGCTGCGTGCCGCAGGTGCTCGTGGACTACAAGAAACTGATCGACACGGGCTTCGGCATGCACCTGCCGGATGCACTGCGGTACGAGCTGGCGGCGGGCACTGCGTCGGCGAAGCAGGTCAGCGCGGACACCATCGCTGCGCGGCGCGAGGGGGTCCTGGCGCGCGGGCGTGAGCAGAACGACCGCGACAGCGGTCGGTGAGCACAGGGAGGCCGGCGCGAATCCGGCCGTCTACGCGCCCCGCCGTCGCGCTCGAGGTGCGCCCCCTTGTCTCAGCCGCCGATGTCGTAGAACGCCGTCGTCTGGCTCAGGACCGGCTTCTCGATGCGCTCGCTGATCCGCCAGCCCGTGGTGGTACGCCGGTAGCTCACCTGGTAATAGCCCGCGGCAGTGCCCTGGCGCGTGTGGGCAGGGGTCTCGCGATTGAGGTACCTGTACTCGAAGAAGATCGTCGCCCGGGCGGCCTCAGCGCCGATCTCGAGCTGCGGCGGATGCATGTAATGCAACCCGGACCAGCGCGTGTTGACGTCGCGGCAGAACCCCCGCAGGGCCTCGCGGCCCTCGAAGCGCATGTGGGGCAATTCGCCGGCCGCCAGCATTTCGAAGACGCCATCTTCGGTGAAGAGCTCCGCCCAGCGCTGCGGCTGGTTCGTGTCCCAGCTCACCGCGTAGGCGGCCTCCAGGTCGAGAATGGCGTTACGGTCTTCCAGGACGCGCAGCCGCTGCGCAAAGGCCGGTTCGTCATGCCCGCTGTTCATGCACAGTCCCTCCTGAAGTCGACATCGACCTGCACATGCGTCCGCGGCATGGCACGGCAATCTACGGCAGAACTGTCCCATGCCTGCTCGATGAGAGCGAGCCAACCGTCGACGTAGAGCCGTTCGGGACCGGGAGACGTCGCAGTGATCGGCGTCAGATGATCCCCCAGCGCTGCCCCTGTCGGGCGGAGGGGATCAGCAGGCGGCGGATGATCCGGTCCTGCTTGCCCGGATTGGCGACTGCCACCGGCTTTTCCAGCGGGAAGGGCAGGTCGCCCATGCGGTCGCTCGCCAGGCCCTCGGCGAAGAGCTTGCCCATCAGCGGGGCCATGACGTTGCCCCAGGCGTTGAAGTGCATCAGGCCAAAGAGGCCAGGCCTCAACTCGAACACACCGGGGAACTGGCGGTCGCGCAGGGCCACACGTCCCGTCCAGTAGGCTTCCAGTTCGATCTCCATCTCCCGGGTTTCCGGCCACATGGCGTGGACCCAGTCCATCTGGTTGGCGAAATGCCACTGCGCGTCCTCCGCTCCTTCCACCCGGGGGGTCGACGACAACACCATTCGACCGTGCTCGTCCACGACCGTCGGGTTCAGGTCGATCGGCACCTGCGCCAGCGTCTGCCCGCCCGCCGTCGGGATAGACGAGCGCGTGGCTCCAGTGCGCACCGCCGGTGGCTTTGCGCAGTTCCTCACCGCCCAATTCGACCACCGTCAACAGGCCGCGCTCTTCCATCCAGGCGGTCTGCCCGCGGAACCTGGCGATGTCCTCGGCGCTGCCGCCCGCATTGATGTAGCCGGACTTCGTCGCATCGGCGGCGAAGCCATGTTTCGCCGGCAGGTCGAAGGGGAGGGTGTGATGCTCGGCAAAAGCGTCGAGGAAGCGCTGGCCCTGGTCGGGAAACGTCTCGAACACGGAAGCATCGCGCAAGGTCGGCAGCACGTGCCCGGCATTCCGCCCGGACGCACCCCAGCCCGGCTGACGCGCTTCGATGACGGCGACCGAAACGCCTGCTTCGGCCAGGTGCAGCGCCCGCGATGCCCGCGACGCCGGCGACCGTGGCACCGGTCCCGGCCAGCAACATGCGCCGTGAGACAGCCATTCTCAACCTCCGAGCTTGAACACCCGCAACGCATTCTCGCGCAGGAACTTCGGCCACACTTCGTCGTTGAATGGCACGTGGGGCATGTCGCGGAAGATGCGCTCCAGGGACAGCCCCATCGGGAAGTAGCCGGCGTAGAGGATCTTGTCGGCGCCCCGGCTATTGGCGAACTGGATGATCTCCGCGGGATAGTGTTTGGGAGCGAACGCGCTGGTCATGTAGTACAGGTTCGGATACTTCAGCATCAGTTTCCAGGCCAGTTTTTCCCAGGGCTCGGCGCCGTGGCGCATCACCACTCGCAGTTCTGGAAAGAACCAGCACACTTCGTCCAGCAGTTCCACCTTCTGTGGCGCCAGCGGCAGGCGCGGGCCGGGCACACCGACACACATGCAGACAGGGATGTCGAGGTCGATGCAGGTGGCGTAGATCGGATACCACTTGCGGTCGTCGATGGGTACCTGCGGGCAGAGCCCCGAGGGGAAGGCCGTCACCGCCTTGATTCCGTACTCCTGGTGCAGGCGGCGGATCTTGCGCACCTCGGCCATGCCCTTGTTGGGATTGGCCTCGTAGGAGGCAAAGAAACGATCGGGCCGGCGCTTCAGCGCCTCGAGGTGGGCAGCGTTGGCGTCGTCGATGCCGATCATCGAGCGCTCGATTCCGTAGCGGTCCATCTCGGCGATCGTATAGGCCACGTAGTCCGGTTGCCTGCCGGCCTGGGGGATGTCCTTGAACATGTACTGGGCCGGCATTGTGAACCGGGTGTGGCTTTCCTCGTCCATCAGCATGGGCCTGATGTACTCGTACCAGCCGCTGTTATCCTCCCCCGGGATGCC
Organism: Steroidobacteraceae bacterium; assembly: GCA_018059685.1. GTDB lineage: Bacteria > Pseudomonadota > Gammaproteobacteria > Steroidobacterales > Steroidobacteraceae > RPQJ01. The sequence continues at coordinate 3,487 of JAGOXN010000222.1, forward strand.
CATCATCAGGTCGATGATCCTTACGTTACGCGGCATCGGCATCGCCTGCCTCCTCGAACATTGTCTCGTCGGTGCGACCGCGGCCCTCAGGACACAGTATCGCCATGGGTCAGAAGCAAGGCGATTATAGGTGCCGGCCGGGGCACCGGCCGCGGCCTTCCGACGGATGCCGACCCGCAAGCCGCCGCGTGCCACAGCCGCACGACGCACGACCAATGGGAGCCTCGAGATGAACAGACGCGAATTCCTCCTGGCCGCCGGCGTTGCGGCGGCGCTGTCGGTGACGGTGCGCGCGCAGCATCGGACGTCGTCGGCCGAACTGAAGGTCGGCATTCTCGGTGTCGGCATGCGCGGACTCGTGCACCTGCAGGAGCTGCTGCGACGCGATGACGTCGCAGTGACCGCCATCTGCGACACCGACGCATTCACCATCGGGCGCGCCCTCGGGCAGTTCGCAAGGGTCGGAAAGCCCGGGCCGCGCGTCTACACCGGTGATGACTACGCCTGGCACGAGATGTACGCCACCTCGGGCATCGATGCGGTATTCATCGTGACGCCGTGGGAGTGGCATGCACAGCAGGCGATCGAAGCGATGCACGAGCACATCGCCGTCGGCTGCGAGGTCGTGGCGGGCGTGACGCTCGATGATCACTGGCGCGTGCTGGCCGCGCAGCAGGTGACGCGCACGCCCTACATGCTGCTGGAAAACGTCTGCTACCGGCGCGACGTGCTGGCGGTACTCAACATGGTCCGGCAGGGCATGTTCGGCGAGCTGGTGCATCTGGAGGGTGGATATCAGCACGACCTGCGCGGAGTGAAATTCAATTCGGGAACGCCCGGGCAGCCGTACGGCGGCGGCGTCGAGTTCGGCGACAGGGGCTGGTCGGAATCGAGGTGGCGCACCGCGCATTCGATCAGGCGCAATGGAGACCTCTACCCGAGTCACGGCATCGGTCCCTGCGCGATGTACGCGAACATCAATCGCGGCAATCGGTTCGAGCGCCTCACGAGCTATGCCAGCAAGCCGCGCGGCCTGAGCGACTACATCCGCACGCAGGCGCCCGATCATCCCAACAACGAGGTCAGGTTCAGACTCGGTGACGTCGTGCAGACGCAGATCGCCTGCGCGAACGGGGAGACAGTGCTGCTGACGCACGACACCTCGCTGCCGCGACCCTATTCGCTCGGCTTTCGCGTGCAGGGCGTCAAAGGCGTGTGGATGGACCTGAACGACTCGATCTACCTCGAAGGTCGGGCAGAAGTCCACGACCGGTGGGAGCCCGCGCAGCCCTGGCTCGATCGCTACGATCATCCGCTGTGGAGGAAACATGGCCCGCAGGCCGCGGGCGCGGGACACGGAGGCATGGACTTCTTCGTGGTCCATGCATTCATCGAGGCGCTCCGCCGCAGCGAGCCGATGCCGATCGACATCTACGATGCCGTCACCTGGAGCGCGATCACTCCCCTCTCGGAGCAATCCATCGCCGCCGGCAACGAGACCATGGACTTCCCGGATTTCACCGCCGGCGAATGGAAGCTTCGCA
>JAGOXN010000223.1 GCA_018059685.1 Steroidobacteraceae bacterium
TGGCTCGAGTCGCAGCCGGTCCAGCTGCGCGCGCGCAATGCACCGACCGAGCGTGTGCCCGCGGTCCCGCAGGTCATCGTGCAGGCCTCGGGCGACCTCGTGCCGTTCGAACTCGTGCTGACCCGCGCGGGAACGGAGGAACGCCGGCGAGTCACCGGCAGTCTCGACGGCGCGCTCGACCTGAAGCGCGGCGACGATGTGCCACGCTCCTGATCGCGGCACCCGCCCGCCGCGGCGCCCGGTGCATGGCGGCGGCTTCACGCTGATCGAGGTGCTCGCGGCGCTCATCATCGTCGCGCTCGGCATGCTGGGCGTGATCGAAGCCGTCACGCAGACGGCACGCAATGGCGCCTACCTGCGCGAGAAGACGCTCGCGCACTGGATCGCCATGAACCTGATCACCGAGCGGCGGCTGCAGATGGCGCCACCGGACCTCGCCGAGTCCTCGGACGAAGTCGAGTTCGCCGGCCAGCGCTGGCGCTGGAACCTGCGCGTGACCCAGACGCAGGTCGAGAGCCTGCGGCGCATGGACGTGACGGTGCGCCCGGCCGATGCTCCGGAAGGCAAGGTGCTCGCCTCCGTCACCGGCTTCTACGGTGCAGCGGTCGGGGGTGCAGGCGGCGGATCGCTGGCGTGGTCGGGAAGCCCGGGCGAATCGGGCGGGGACGGCGGCGAGGCGCCGACCGAGGACGGTGGCACGGCGCCGGTTGAACCCGCCGACGGTGGCGAACCGCAGCCAGAACCGGCCGGGGAGCCGCAGGAATGAATCGACCCGGGGCCGCCGCGCGCCGCCCGGAGGGGTTCACGCTGCTCGAACTGCTCGTGGCCATCGCGATCTTCGCGATCGTTGGTACGCTCGCGCTCTCGGGCTACACGCAACTGCAGCGGCAGAGCGAGTATGCGGAGCAGCGGCTCGCGCGCGTGCGCGAGGTGCAGCGCGCCGTACAGACGCTCGCCCAGGACCTGGGACAACTCGAACCACGTCCCATCCGGGAACCGCTCGGCGACGCGCGCCTGCCCGCGGTGCTCGCCGGCGATTCGGTCGAGTACGCGCTGCAGTTCACGCGGTCCGGGTGGAGCAACACCGCGGGGCTGCCGCGGCCTTCGCTGCAGCGCGTCGGCTACCGACTCGACCAGGACGGGCTCTGGCGCGACCACTGGTCCGTGCTCGATCGCACGCTCACGGTCGAACCGACGCGGCGCAAGCTGCTCGGCGGTGTCCGCTCGATCGGCTTCCGCTTCATGTCGGCGAGCCGCGAGTGGGTCGAGCGCTGGCCCACGACCGAGGGCGATGCGAGTGGCGACGGGCGCGAGCGGCCCGCCGCCGTCGAGGTCACCCTCGAGCTCGAGGACTGGGGACGACTGCGGCGCGTCATCGAGGTGCCCGGTTGAGCACGCCAGCCACGAATCGCGGCAGGCAGCGGGGCGTGGCGCTCATCACGGCCGTGCTGATTGTCGCGCTCGCCACGATCCTCGCGGTGAACGTGAGCTTCCGCGGCATGCTCGACCAGCGACGCAGCGCGACGCTGTTCGCGCTCGACCAGGGATATCTGATCGCCCTCGGCGCCGAAGGCTGGGCGGCGGATATCCTGCGCCGGGACCTGCAGGACTCGAAGACCGACCACCTCGGCGAAAGCTGGGCGCAGCCGCTGCCGCCGCTGCCCATCGACGGCGGCACGGTGGAGGGCCGGCTCGAGGACCTGCAGGGTCGGTTCAATCTCAACAACCTCGTGCACGCCGACGGCACGACGAATCCCGATGCCGTGAAGCAGCTCGAGCGCCTGCTCGCGGTCCTCGAGATCGAGCCGGCGTGGGCCGCTGCGATGGCGGACTGGATCGACGAGGACACGCAGCCGGGGTTCCCCGATGGCGCCGAGGACAGCGTCTATACCGGCCAGAATCCCGCGCACCTGGCGGCGAACATGCCGGTGACGCGGGCGAGCGAGATCATGGTGCTGCCGGGGTTCGGCGCCGAGCGCTACGCCCGGTTGAGACCCTACGTCACCGCACTGCCGGTCGGAGTTCCGCTCAACGTGTGCACCGCCGCCGGGATCGTCCTCGACGCGCTGAGCGAGAACACGCGCGAGTTCGGCCTCGACCCGGAGGACCTTGCGAAGCGGCGCAAGGACACCTGCTTTCCGACCCTCGAGGAGCTGCGCGGCGCCCTTGGTGACGAGGAATTCGACAAGGTGAAGAACTCGCTCACGGAATCGAGCTCGTTCTTCCGTACGACGGTGTGGGTGACTATTGGCACCACACAGTTCACCCTGTACAGTCTCCTCGCGCGCGGCGCCAGCGGCCCGGTGCGCCCCTACCTGCGCAGTTTCGGCAGCGAATGATGCCCCCGAGGTCCGATGTCTGAGACGCTGGTGATCCGGCTCCGCGCCGCGGACGAGGCGCCCGCATCGTGGCTCATTGTCGACGCGCACGGGGCACGTTCGGGTGCGGTGCACAGCGGGCCGGTCGAGGACGCACTCGGCCTCGCGCAGGGACGGCGGGTCGTCCTGCTGCTGCCGGGTGCCGAGATCGCGCTCGCCGAACCCGAGCTGCCGCTGCGCGGCGGCGCACGGCTCGCACAGGCGGTGCCGTTCGCACTCGAGGAACAGCTCGCATCGGAGGTCGAGGGCCTGCATTTCGCCGTGGGCCGCCGCCACGAGGCGGCCGTCGGCACGCCGGTCGCGGCCGTGGCCCGCCCGCTGATGGAGCGCTGGCTCGGCGCCTGCGAGGATGCAGGAATTCACCCGGACGCCGCATACGCCGACACCGCCGCGGTGCCGGAGGCACCGAACGCCTGCGCCGTCCTCCTCGACGACGCGTCACTCTTCGTGCGGCGCGCCCACAGCGTGCCCTACGTGCTCGACGCCGGCTCGCTGGCCGCGGCGCTCGAGCTCGCGCTCGGGGTTCGCTCCGAGACGCACGAGCACGTGGTGTTCTACGCCAGTCCGCAGGACTACGAGGCGCATCGCGACCTCATCGAAGGCCTGCGGGCCCGCACTGCGACGCTGCAGGTCAAGTTGCTGCCCGAAGGCGCGCTGCCGCTGCTCGCGGCACAGGCTCCGGGCGGCGCCGGCGTGAACCTGCTGCAGGGCTCCTTCGCACCGAAATCGACGCTGCGCCTGCGCCTGCGTCCCTGGCGCGTACCGGCGGCCCTCGCGGCAGGCGTCGTGCTGCTCTTCTTCGCGGGCCAGGCACTCACATTCTTCAGGATGTCCCGCGCCGAGCAGCGGCTCGACGCGCAGATCGCGGAAGTCTTCGCGCAGGCACTGCCGGGACAACCGATCGTCGACCCGCGGGCCCAGATGCAGGGCCTGCTCGGCGGCGCCGGGTCGGCGGGCGCGTTGCTGCCCTCCATCTCCACGCTGGCCCAGGCCATGGCCCGAGCGCCGGCGGCGCGTATCGAGGCACTCAGCTATCGCGGCGACGCGCTCGAACTGCGCGTGGTCGCGCCCACGGTCGAGGCGCTCGACGCAATCAAGCAGGCGATGATCCAGGGCGGCGTCAGCGCCGAACTGCAGTCCGCGACACCGCGTGGACAGACCGTCGAGGGCCGCCTGCAACTGAGGCTCGACCGGGCATGAATCTGCGAGAGTGGCTCGACGGACTCGCACCGCGCGAGCGCAACCTGGTCTACCTGGCGGCGGGCCTCGCCGCCATCGCGCTGCTCTATTTCAGCGTCGTGATGCCCCTGCAGACCAGCAATGCCCGACGTGCCGCGCGCGTCGAGCAGAAGAGCGCGGATCTCGCCTGGATGCGCGAAGTCGCGCCGCGGGTGGCCGCGGCACGCGCCGCCGGTGGTGGCACGGCCGGCAATGAGTCGCTGGTGGTCCTGGTCGATCGCACGGGCCGCGAGGCGGGCTTAGGCGGCGCCCTGCGCGACCAGAGTCCGAGCGGCGAGCACGGCCTGCGCCTGCGGCTCGAGGCGGCCTCCTTCGACATGCTGGTCGCGTGGCTCGCAAACCTGCAGCAGCGGCATGGGGTGACCGTCGAAGCCGCCACGATCGATGCATCGGGAACTCCGGGACTCGTGAATGCCAGCCTGACGCTGACCCATGGCGCAGCGCAGGGTTCGTGAGCGTCCGGCGCCGGAGGCGCGGAAATCCTCGAGACTCCCGCGCGGGCTGATCGCTCTCGGCCTGCTGGCAGCACTCGCCTTTGCCGCCGCCACGTTGCCGGCGAGCCTGCTCGCCGGGCGCATCGAGACTTGGGGGCTCGGCGCGGCAGCGCTTACCGGTTCTGTCTGGAACGGCCAGGCGCAGGGGCTGACCTGGCGAACGATCCCGGTCGGTAACCTGCGCTGGAGCGTCCGGCCGCTCAGCCTGCTGCGCGGACGACTCGCCGGAAGCCTCGATCTCGGTCGCGCGGACGGCACCGCGCGCGCGGATTTCAGCGTATCGCCCGGCGGCAGGCTGCGCTTCGAGGGCCTCGCGGCCGACCTGCCGGTCGAGACGCTCGCCTCCTTCCCGCTCGGCCTGCCTCCCGGCTGGCGAGGCCGGCTCAACGGGCGGTTCGACCTGGTCGAGATCGAGGGCAAGCGCGCCACGGCACTGCGCGGCACGCTCGACATGAATGGCCTCGTCGCACCGCCGCCGCGCAATGTCTCGATCGGCAGTTATCGGGTCGTGATCCCGGATCCCGAAGCCGCCGCGGGCGACGGACAGATCCAGGCGCGGGTCACCGACAAGGACGGCCCGTTCTCGTTCGAAGGGCGCTTCACGCTTGGCGCGGACCGCAGCTTCCTGCTCGAGGGCACGCTCGCGCCCCGCGGCACCACGCCCCCTGAACTCGCGCGCTCCCTCGCCCTGCTCGGTCCGGCCGATGCCGCCGGACGCCGGCCGGTGAGCGTGAGCGGTACGCTCTGACGCATCCTCCGTGCGCCGTGCGGCGCACGGGATCGACGCCTCATTCGTTCCGCAACGCGTCGAGCGGATTCAGCGCCGCGGCGCTCCGCGCCGGAAAGTAGCCGAAGATCACGCCGATCAGGCCCGAGACGCCGAACGCAAGCAGGGTGACCCGCGGGGCGAA
>JAGOXN010000224.1:0-2445 GCA_018059685.1 Steroidobacteraceae bacterium
GCGGCGGAGATCCGCAAGCAGGAGGCCCTGCGCGAGGAGCGGCAGAAGAAGGCGCGCCGCTACGGCGAGCTCGCCGCCGCACTGGGCGAAGCGGCCGCACCCGACGCCGAGGGATTCGCCCGCCAGAGACGGCGGCTCGAGACCACGCGCGAGGAACTGCGCGGTCGCGACGCCGAGCTGCAGAACGCGCTCACCGAGCACGGCGTGAGCCTGCGCGAGTGCAGGGCCGGGCACGACGCGCTCACGGCCGAGATCGAGAGCCTGAAACGGCGGCGCAGCAACATCGACGACCGGCAGGTGCAGATTCGCGCAGCCTTGTGCGAGGCACTGCGGCTGCCGGAGGGCGCGATGCCGTTCGCCGGCGAGCTGCTGCAGGTCCGCGAGGAGCATCGCGACTGGGAGGGTGCCGCCGAGCGGCTGCTGCACGGCTTCGGTCTCTCGTTGCTGGTGCCGGACGCGCACTACAAGGCCGTGGCCGAATGGGTGGATGCGAACGCGCTGCGCGGCCGGCTCGTGTACTTCCACGTGCGCCCGCGACGCACCGGCGATCTGTCCGAGCTGCATCGCGACTCGCTGGTCCGCAAGCTCGAGGTCAGGTCCGACTCGCCAGTCCGGGACTGGCTGGAGCGCGAGCTGGCACAGCGCTTCGACGTCGCCTGCTGCACGACGCAGGAACAGTTCCGCCGCGAGCCACGGGCCGTTACGCGGGCCGGTCAGGTGAAAGATCCGACGGGCCGTCATGAGAAGGACGACCGCTACCGCATCGACGACCGCAGCCGCTACGTGCTGGGCTGGACCAATGCGGCCAAGATCGCGGCGCTCGAGGCGCGGTGCCGTCCGCTGCAGGCGCGGGCCGCCGAGCTCGCCCGCCTCGCGAGCAAGGCCGAGGTCGAGCGCCGGGACCTCGCCGATCGGCTCTCGGCGCTCGCGAAGCTCGAAGAGTTCGACCGGTTCGAGGAGCTGGACTGGGGCAGCGTCGCCGCGGAGATCGCTGCGCTCGCCGAGGAGCGCACGAGACTCGCGTCGGCCTCGGACGTCCTGCGGCAGCTCGGCGAACGGCTCCGCGAGACCGACGAGTCGCTGGCGGCCACCGAGCGGGAATTTATGGTGGCGCGCGACAAGCGCTCGCGGACCGAGCAGAAACGCAGCGACGCCGAGGCCGCGCAGGTGGACATCCGCGCGCTGCTGGGGGACATGCCGCTCGAGGCGACGCTTGCGCAGCGTCTCGAAGTCCTGTGCGCCGAAGCGCTTGGCGAGCATCAGCTCACGGTCGAGTCCTGCGACAACCGGGAACAGGAGATGCGCGGCTGGTTGCAGGCGCGCATCGATGCCGAGGACCTGAAGCTCAAGCGCCTCGCCGAGAAGGTCATCAAGGCCATGTCGGCCTTCCGGGACGAGTTCAAGCTCGAAACGGCCGAGATGGACGCGAGCCTCGACGCCGCCTCCGAGTACCAGGGCCTGCTCGGCCAGTTGCAGCGCGACGACCTACCGCGGTTTCTCGCGCGCTTCAAGGACATGCTGAACGTCAACACGATCAACGAGATCGCCAGTTTCAACGCTCAGCTCGCCCGGGAGCGCGAGACGATCAGGGAGCGCATCGCGCGGATCAACCAGTCCCTGACGCAGATCGATTACAACCCCGGCCGCTACATCGTGCTCGAGTCGCAGGCGAGCCCGCACGCCGATATCCGCGATTTCCAGGCCGAGCTGCGCGCGTGCACGGAAGGAACACTCACCGGCTCGGACGACGTCCAGTACTCGGAGGGCAAGTTCCTGCAGGTCAAATCCATCATCGACCGTTTCCGCGGCCGCGAGGGCCTGTCGGAGCAGGACCGGCGCTGGACGGTACGCGTCACCGACGTGCGCAACTGGTTCCTGTTCGCGGCCAGCGAGCGCTGGCGCGAGGACGACACCGAGTTCGAGCATTACTCCGACTCCGGCGGCAAGTCGGGCGGACAGAAAGAGAAGCTCGCCTACACGGTCCTCGCGGCGAGCCTCGCCTACCAGTTCGGGCTCGAGTGGGGTGCCGTGCGCTCGCGGTCCTTCCGCTTCGTCGTGATCGACGAGGCGTTCGGCCGCGGATCGGACGAGTCGGCGCAGTATGGTTTGCGGTTGTTCCAGCAGTTGAACCTCCAGCTCCTGATCGTCACGCCGCTGCAGAAGATCCATGTCATCGAGCCGTTCGTCTCGACCGTCGGCTTCGTGCACAACGAAGACGGGCGCGCCTCGAAGCTGCGCAACCTGACGATCGAGGAGTACCGGGCGGAGAAGGCCGCCCGGGCCGCCCGACCGACGGAAGCGATGAAGCTGGCGGAACCGGCACGCCCGACGGAACCGGCGGCACCGATGAAACCGGCCACGGAGTTCGCCGCGGAGTGAGCCGGAGGACGTCTGAGTGACCTGGAACACGCCGCAGTGAGCTGGACCACCCCGGCCGATTTGAAA
>JAGOXN010000224.1:2545-5008 GCA_018059685.1 Steroidobacteraceae bacterium
CGGCGCGTGTTCGTCACCGAGAACGAAGCGAATTTCCTGGCCTTCCCGGCGGTTGATGACGCCATCGTGATCTTCGGCGCGGGCTACGGCTGGGACGCACTGGCCGCAGCTTGCTGGCTCGCGCGCTGCACCTGCTACTACTGGGGCGACATCGACACCCACGGCTTCGCGATCCTCGACCAGTTGCGCGGCCGACTGAAACAGGTGTCGTCGTTCCTGATGGATCGCGAGACCCTGATGGCCCACGAGGCGTACTGGGGTGAGGAGCCGGACCCGGTGACGCGCGACCTGCCACGGCTCACGCCCGACGAACATGCGCTCTACGACGACCTGCGCGACCACCGCATCCGCAGGCACCTGCGGCTGGAGCAGGAGCGCGTCGGGTTCGGGTGGGTGAACGCGGCGCTGACGCGCGTCTCAGCGCCAGTCGATCGCTGATTCCGTGGCCCCCGGCGCCGATGGATCAGGCGTGCCGGGCGTCTTCGGCGCCGTGCATCCAGCGCACGAGCGTCCCGGAAACGAGCCACAGCACCACAGCGAAGACGAACAGCGTGCCGGCGAGCCCGCCGAAAATCGCGAGCTCCCCGAGGCTCTCGGCGAATGAACCGATGATGCCCGCGAGCCAGTTGGCGACGAAATTGATGAGGAACCACACGCCCATCATCAGCGAGGCGAGCCTCAAGGGCGCGAGCTTCGTCACCATCGACAGACCCACCGGTGAGATGCAGAGCTCGCCCGTGGTGTGGAAGAAGTAGGCGATCACGAGCCACGACATCGCGGCCTTGCCACCGCCGGCCGACTCGAGCGCCGCCGCCACCATGGCGAGGAAGCCGATGCCCGTGAGGACGAGACCGAGCACCATCTTGCGCGGCGTGGCCGGATTGCGCCCGAGCCTGCCGAGCCTGCCCCAGATCGCGGAGAAGATCGGCGCGAGCAGCACGATGAAGAGCGGGTTCAGGGATTGAAACCAGCCGGCCGGTACTTCGAATGAGCCGACCATGCGATCCGTCTTGTCGTTGGCGTACAGATTCATGAGGCCGCCGGCCTGCTCGAAGGCCGCCCAGAAGAGCACCACGAATACGAAGAGCATGAAGATCACCCGCAGGCGGTCCACCTCCTCCTTCGTGAGCGGCTCGTGCTTGCCGCCGCTCTGCGCGAGCGAGCGATGCGCCGCGGGCACGGTGCCGATCTCGCCGAGGTAGCGTCTCGCGAGCGCGAGCTGGATGATCACCGAGAGCAGCATGCCGACGCCGGCCGCGAAGTAGCCCGCGCGCCAGCCATGGAGCGGATTCTCGCCGAGCGTCGAGCAGACGAGTGGCGCGAGGAAGGCACCGGTGTTGATGCCCATGTAGAAGATGGTGAAGGCGCCGTCCCGGCGCGCGTCGCCTTCCTCGTAGAGGTCACCCACCATCGTCGAGATGTTCGGCTTGAAGAAGCCGTTGCCGACGACCAGCAGCACCAGGCCGGCGTAGAACACCGAGAGGTTGCCGGGAATGGACGATGCGAGCGTGAACTGCCCGGCCGCCATGACGAGGCCGCCGATGATCACCGACTTGCGCTGGCCCAGGTAGTTGTCGGCGAGCCAGCCGCCGATCAGCGGCGTGAAATAGACGAAGCCCGTGAAGAGACCGTACAGCCGGAGCGCCTCGGACTGCGACCAGCCGAAGCCCGGATTGGCCGCCTCGACGCCCGCGACGAGCGACAGCACCAGGAGCGCACGCATGCCGTAGTAACTGAAGCGCTCCCACATCTCCGTCGCGAAGAGCAGGAACAGGCCTTTCGGATGGCCGAGCCAGGTGTCCCGCGCGACGGCGGGCAAAGTCGTGCTGGACATGCGATTTTGCTTTTACTTCAGCTGTTTGCGCAGTCGCGCGCGAGGGGCGGAAGTCTCAGCGATGTTGCGGTGCAAGAGCAAGAAGGGGACATTCTCCTTTTCGCGGAGCGGCCAAGCGAAATCACGCTCACCCGCTCCGCGAAAAGGAGAATGTCCCTATTCCGAAAAGGAGAATGTCCCTATTCCGAAAAGGAGAATGTCCCTATTCCGAAAAGGAGAATGTCCCTATTCCGAAAAGGAGAATGTCCCCTATTTCCTATTCCCTGTTCCTATTTCACCCCACCCATCATGCGTGTGACGCGGCCGCTCACGACCAGCAGCAGGAGGCCCACGCCGCAACCGTACAGCACGATGTTGAAATAGCGGCCGGGCATGCCGGCGAGGTCGTCCGGGTCGAAGCCGCCCGCGATGAGACCCGCGGTGAGCTTGCCGAGCGAGCTCGCGAGGAACCACACGCCCATCATCTGGCCGACGAATCGTGCCGGGGCGAGCTTGGTGACCGTCGAGAGCCCGACCGGGCTCAGGCACAGCTCGCCGAAGGTGTGCACCAGGTAGGTGAGCACCAGGAAGTACGCCGGCGCCTGCAGGCCGCCCGCGACGATGCCGGCCGCCTTCACCATGAACAGGAA
>JAGOXN010000225.1 GCA_018059685.1 Steroidobacteraceae bacterium
GGCGCCGGCGCCGCGGCGGCTCCCCCCTCGCGAAGGGTGGGTGATCGAGCCCCATTTCCCGTCATATAATCCGCGACTCATGCAACGCCCCAGGTGAGCATTCGTGAATGCGTTCCCGACGACTGATGTCCGTCCGGGATCGGTGAAGACGTTCGCTTCACTGCTCGCACTGAGCGGCGTGTTCATGGCGTTGCTCGGCTGGTCGGCCAGCGCCTACTTCGTTCCTGCGGCCTGCCTGGTCCTGGCGGCCCTGCTGCTGTGGTCCGGGCGCGGCTACGGACTCTTCCGGTGGATCCTGATCGCGAATCTCGCGAGCGGCCTCGCCCTGGTGCTCGTGCTGTGGCTCGGCGACGGGCTCGGCGTTCGCAAGCTCGATGTGGCCGGTGCGATGTTGCTCACTAACCTCCTGTGCGGAGGGCCATTGATGGGTTTGTGGGGCGGCGCGATCCTGCCGGGCCTGCGCCGCGGCAAGCGCCTGTTCCTGTGGTTCAATCCGCAGCGGGCATGAGGAGGACGACCATGACGACCGTCGTGCCTTCTCGACCCTTCCGCGATCGTTACTTTCTCGTACTGCTCGCCGCGTCCGGCCTCTTCGTGCCTGTGGGCCATGCCCGCGCGGCGGCATTCACCGGCATCGTGACTACGCCCGACGGTCGTCCGGCCTTCGGTGCAATGGTCAGCGTCTTCAATGCCGCGACGAACCAGAAGCAGACGGTCTATGCGGCCGCGGACGGCAGTTACGCCATCCTCACGCCCTACGTCGGCTCGCTCGATGTCCGCGCAAGACTCGCGAACTACGAGGACCACGTGTCCACCGTCGAGGCGGCGCGGGACCAGGTGATCCGGCTCGATCTCACGCTCGGGACCTTTGCCGACGCGCGGCTGGCCTCGGATGCGCTCTCGGCCTCGGCGCACAACGCGGTGCTGCCGTGGAACCGCGTGGACGACCGGCACGTCTTCGTGAGCCAGTGCAACTACTGCCACCAGATCGGCAACTCGACGACGCGAGCGCCGCGCAGCCACGACTTGTGGCTCGCCACCATCAACAAGATGGAGGGTTACCTCTCGATGGTGACGAAGGCCCAGTCGATCCGGCTCGCGAGCGTGCTCGAAAAGGGGTTCGACGGCCAACCGGTCAAGGCCACGCACGACTATGGCCCGACGGACGAGCTCGCCCGTGCCAAAGTCGAGGAGTGGCAGATCGGTGACGGGTTCTCGTTCATTCACGACATGGACGTGGCGGAGGACGGCAAGTTCTACGGCACGGACGAGGGGCACGACTGCCTGTGGGTCCTGGATCCGCGCACGGGCGAGATCGAGCGCCATGACCTCCCGAAGAGCGATCTGCCGCGCGGCGGCCTCTTCTCGGGCATGCACCTCGCGATCGGCATCTTCACCGGCAGCCACGGCCCGCACAGCATGGCGCAGACGAAGGACGGCCGGATCTGGATCACGAACGCGCTGTCCTCGACGATCATGTCGTTCGATCCGGCGACCAGGCAGTTCGCGACTTATCCGGTGCCGGGCGACGCGCTCTATCCGCACACGATCCGTGTCGACGGGGATGACATCGTCTGGTTCACGATCGTGGCGTCGAACCAGCTCGGGCGCCTCGACCCGAAGACCGGACACATGACCGTGATCCGGCTGCCCTCGAACGGGTTCTTCCGCTGGATCTCGGACATGCTGTTCCCGACGCTGCTCCGCATTTCGTCGTGGTTCCCGGACGAGGTGCTGCTGCTCGAGTTCTCGCACCACCGGTTTCTCGGTTACTCGGTGCTCGCGTTCCCGTATGGCATCGACGTGAATCCGAAGGATGGCAGCGTCTGGTACGCGAAGCTCTACGCGAACCGCATCGGCCGCGTCGATCCAAAGACACTCGCCATCACCGAGTTTGAGACGCCACTCCAGGGACCACGGCGCCCGCGCTTCGACAAGGACGGGATCTTCTGGATTCCCTCGTTCGACGAAGGGGCGCTGATGCGCTTCGACCCGGCGACCGCGCAGTTCCAGAGCTGGAAGGTGCCCGGCGTCGCGCCCGGCGAGTACGAGACGCCGTATGCGTTGAACGTCTACCGCCCGACCGGCGAGGTGTGGATGGCGGCCAACAACTCCGACCGGATCCTGCGTTTCTCGCCGGCGACGAAGACCTTCCGCAGCTATCCGAGCCCGACGCGCGTGACGTTCCTGCGCGATTTCTCGTTTACGAAGGACGGGCGCGTGTGCACGTCGCAGTCGAACCTGCCAGCGTACGCAATCGAAGGCGCGGTACCCTCGTACCTCTGCATCGATCCGACAGGCGGCGATCGGGATCGGGCAGCGCTCAGAGGGGACGCGACCCTTTGACGCCATCAGCGCTGATTCGGGACGCAACCCGTCTTTGAGCCGGCTCTACGGCCCATGCGTAAGCGATCAGGCAATCGCGTTCCGGCGTTCAACCGGTCGTGCCGTGAATGATGCGAGCCCGGTTCTCGCGTTCCACCGCAGCAGCACTTCGTAGTCCTCGATCTTGGTCAGCGTCGGCAGCCGTGTGAAGATCAGCGAGAGGCAGGCGTGCGGTTCGAGGTGGTTCGATTCGGCGGTCTCGACCAGCGAGTAGAGTTTCGCGCTCGCGGTGGCGCCTGCGCCGCGGAGGCTGAAGCGGGTCTTTGGCGTCGAGATCCAGAGATGCGCGCGGTATTGTTCGAGTAGCTTCCGTTCGACGACGCCTTCCCCTTGGCCGTCGGGCGTCGGTATCGTCACGTCCACCTGCGACCCGGAGACCGGTTTGACCGTGCAGACTGCCGCTCAGCTCTTTCGCGAGGCGCGCCGCCGCAAGGTATTCCGTACGGCGGCGCTGTACGTGGTTGGCGCCTGGATCACCATGCAGGTGGCCGACGTACTGTTTCCGGGCTTCGGGATTCCGGAGGCGGCGATCCGGGTGCTGGTGTGGACGGCGGTGCTGGGTTTCCCTCTGGCGTTGGTTTTCGGCTGGATGTTCGAGGTCGGCTCCGGCGGGATCCGACGGACTGCGCCACTGGCTGCCGGGGAGCCGGTGGCGCCGCTGCCGCTCGCGCGACGTGACTACCTGCTGCTGGCGGCCCTGGCGGCCATTGGTGGCGCACTCATTCTGCGCGCGGTGCAGAACATCCGCGAAACGCCGCCGGCGGCCATTGCCGGGACCGCAGCGAACCACGATGGCGACGTCGCACGCCTCGCCAATTCCGTCGCGGTGCTGCCCTTTACCAACTTGAGCAGCGACCCCGAGAACGAGTTCTTCGGCGAGGGCATCTCCGAGGAGATCCTGAACCAGATGTCGTCGGTACGGCAGCTGAACGTGATCGGGCGGACGAGTTCGTTTGCATTCAAGGACAGCAACGCGGGCATCGAGCAGATCAGCGCCGTGCTCGGTGTCCAGTACGTGCTGCAGGGCAGCGTGCGCAAGGCGGGTCGCCAGTTGCGCATTTCGGCGCAGCTCCTTGACCAGCGTGGACGCCAGGTCTGGACGCAGACCTTCGATCGCGAACCGTCCAATGTGTTCGAGATCCAGGACGAGATCGCACAGGCGGTTGCGGGGATGGTGGCGAGAGAAGTGGTCGCTCGCCCGGCGACGGCGCAGCACCCGAATCTCGAGGCTTACGACAACTACCTGGCAGGACGCGAGTTGCTGCACCGACGTGACACAGAATCGGCGCTGGAGAAGCTCGCGCGCGCGATCGAGCTCGACCCGGGGTTCGCGGAGGCTCACGCCGAGTGGGCGATCGCGCGCCTGATAGGTGGGCCATCCAAGGACCAGCTCGCCGCGGCCTACGCCGCGATCGAACGGTCGCTCGAGCTCAAGCCGGCGCTGCTGCGTGCTCAGGCGGCACGGGGCCTGCGGCTCATTCAATCGAACCCACCCGATCTGGCCGGCGCCGAGGCCGTGCTGCGCGCAGTGCTCGAGCAGGATCCGAACATGAGCGATGCGTTGCTGTGGCTGTCCAACGTGCTGGTGCAGCAGGATCGGATCGCCGAGAGTATCGAGATCCTGCAGCGCGCTTACCGCATCGACCCATTGCACCCCTCGATCGCGATCAATCTTGCCGACGAACTCAGCGAGCAAGGCAGGGAAGGGGATGCACTGAAGGTGCGCGAGAGCGTCGTGCAAGGGCCCAACCCGAGTCCCCTGGCTCTGCTAGGGGTGATGGGGGTTTTTCTCGAAAGCGGGCGGCTGGCCGAGTTCAACGCAGCAGCCAAGGCGATTGCCCTCCAACGATTCAACGGGTACGTCAATCTGGGGCAGAGCTATGCGCTGCTCGGTGATTTCTCCACGGCGGAGTACTGGATGGAGCGCTCGACGCGTGATCAGCCGGACTGGGAACGCAGTCGCTACAACCGTCAGTTCGTTCCCCAGTGGCGCGGCGATACGGAGCTCGCGCAGCAGCTGCTCGAACAGGGCATGAAATCGGAGGGTATCCGGATCGAGGATGAAGCACGACAAGTCCGGGTCTACTACGCGTCGCTGCTCGCACGAAACGGTCATTACGCCGCAGCGATCGAGGTGCTCGAGCCACTGGCCACCGGCGAACCGACCTTGGGTTCATTGACCGTATTATTCGAGCCTTGGGCGGACGGCTGGCACGCGCTGGCCTGGTCGTATCTGCGGACGGGTGCAGGCGAGAAGGCGAACCGGATCCTCTCGTCACTGGCGGAGGAATGCCGCGCCGGGCTGGCCCGCGATCGCAAGCGCGTGCGCAGCGGCCTTTTGCACATCTGTGCCGAGAACGCGCTGCTGATGGGCGACACTGCACGGGCCCTCGCTCTGCTCGAGCGCGCAGTCGACGCCGGCTGGCGCGACTACTACAGGCGCCGCAACGACCCGTTCTGGGGCGCGCTCGCGGTGAATCCCCGCTACCTCGCGCTGATGGCGCGCGTGAAGACCGACGTCGATCGCCAGCGAGCCGAGGTCGAGCGCATCGATGCCACGGACGACTTCAAGGCCAGACTCGACGCGGCTGTGGCGGCAAGGCGCGGTTCCGACAAG
>JAGOXN010000226.1 GCA_018059685.1 Steroidobacteraceae bacterium
GCCACGTTGCCAGACGCGCGCGCGATGTATTCGCGGCCCGATGGCACGCCGGTGCAGCCAGGCGACGTGTTGAAGAATCCGGCCTACGCGGCAACGTTGCGGTCGGTCGCCTCGCTCGGCCCGCGCGCGTTGCTCGAGCCACCGATTGCGGCGCAGATCGTGGCACGCACGCACGCCGAGCCGTTGCCCGGCACGCTCACGGTGCAGGATCTCGCCGCATACCGGCCCCGGGCGGCCGAACCGCTCTGCCGGCCATATCGTATCTATGTCGTGTGCGTGCCGCCTCCGCCGTCGAGCGGCGTGTCGCTGCTGCAGTTGCTCGCAATCCTCGAGCGGACGGACATCGCGCAGCGTTCGGCGACTGATCCACAGGCGTGGTTCCTGTTCTCCGAGGCGAGCCGCCTGATGTATGCGGACCGCGACCGCTACGTAGCGGACCCCGACTTCGTCACGGTACCCGTGACCGGGCTGCTCGACCCGGCGTACGTCGCCGCACGGGCCGCATTGATCGGCGAGCGGGCCGGTGCCGCACCGGTCGCGGGCGTGCCACCCGGGGTCGTGGCGGACGTGGGCGAGGACGCGACCGTCGAGGCATCCGGCACGAGCCACTTCGTCGTCATCGATGCGCGTGGCAACGTCGTGTCGATGACGACCTCGGTCGAATCGCTGTTCGGCTCGGGGCGTGCGGTGGGTGGATTCTTCCTCAACAACCAGTTGACGGATTTTTCGTTCGCCGCGACCGAGGATGGCCGGCCGGTGGCGAATGCAGTCGCGCCCGGCAAGCGGCCGCGCTCGTCGATGTCACCCGTGATCGTGCTCGATCATGCCGGACACGTGGTCGCGGCACTCGGGTCCCCAGGCGGTTCCGCGATTCTGGCGTACAACGCCAAGGCGCTGGTCGGCATGCTCGCGTGGGGCCTGCCACTGCAGCAGGCGGTCGAGTTGCCGAACCTGATCGCGCGAGGCGGCGAATTCTATGGCGAAGTCGCCAGGTTCCCGCAGCCGGTGCTCGAGGCGCTCGCCGCGCGCGGTGTCACGGTCAAGGCGGGACGCGGCGAAGAATCTGGCCTGCACGGCGTGGCCGTGCGCGAGGGCGGCAGGCTCGAGGGTGCTGCAGACCCGCGGCGCGAAGGCGTCTGGCAGGCGATTAATAGGTAATAGGGGACATTCCGCTTTTCATTGAGGGGATACCCCGCGCTTCGGGCTGACGAAGCGCGGGGTATCCCCTCAATGAAAAGCGGAATGTCCCCTATTTCTCCGGAACTGACTGCAGGACGGCGCGGCGGGCGGCGAGCGAGTGCACGAGCAGTACCACGACGTCTCCGGGGCGCGCCCATTCCAGGGCACAGCGCGCCGCCGCGACCTCGCTCGTACGGAGCTGGATGGCAGCGGACGGTACACCGAGCCTCAGCAGTGCGTCACGCAGGATGCGCGGCACTTCGCCCGCGGCGCGACCGCGCAGGTAACCCTCGATCTCCTTGACCACGACGAGATCGGGGCGGAACTCGGCCGCGACTGACGCAAGCTGCGCGATATCCGCGTCCTGCCGGTTCCCGGCGTGCCCGAGCAGCAGCGCGAGCCGACCCCCTCCGGCCCGCAGGTGCTCCGCGACCCGCAGCACGCCGCGCAGCCCGTCCGGATTGTGCGCGTAGTCGACGAGCACTCGCGCACCGCCGATCCCAAGCCGCATCATGCGTCCGTAGTTGTCGCCGGGATCGCGTCCGAAGCGACTGAACACGGACGCGACGGTCGCGGCAGGAATCCCGAGCGCCGTCGCGGTGAGCGCCGCAGCCGCGAGGTTCGCGACATTGTAGGTCGCACTGCCTTCGACGGTGAGCGGCATCTCCGTGACGGCGCCGAGATCGTGCTCCGCCTCGTCGTGACTCAGCCGCAGGCGCCCCGCGCGCACGCTACAGGTCGGGCCGCCACGGGCCCGGTGTGCCGCAAGGACCGGGTTCGCGTCGTCGAGCGCGAACCACCCGAGCTGCGGAACGGCGCCGAACCGTTCTCGAAGATGATCGGTACGGCCCCGCAGGACCTTGTCGTCCGCATTCAGGACGAGGAGCCCCGTGCGATCGAGGAGCGCCGCCACGGTCAACTTCACCTCCGCCAGCGCACCCAGGTCGCGGACACCGTATTCCCCGAAGTGATCCGCCGAAACGTTGGTCACCACGGCCACCCGCGCCCGTGACACGGCAAGGCCGCGCCGCAGGATCCCGCCACGCGCAGCCTCGAGCACCGCAAGGTCGATGCGGGCATCGCGCAGCACCATTCGCGCGCCGGCCGGCCCCGAGTAGTCGCCGGTGTCCAATTCAATACCGTCGACGTACACGCCGTCGGTACAGTTGTATCCGACGCGATGGCCATGCGCGCGGGCGCATTCCGCGACGAGGCGCACGGTCGTCGTCTTGCCATTGGAGCCCGTGACCACTGCAACCGGGACGTCGTGCACGGCCGCCCAGGGCACGTCCGCGACGAACGGCAGGTCGTCGAGCGCGAAACTGCGACTGCCGGCACCGCCGCCGAGCGTGAGCAGCGCGTCATCGAGCAACGCGCCGATCCCGCGCGACTCGGCGGCATCGAGCAGTGCGCGCAGGTCCGCCCGCGCTTCGACCGCAGCGAGGTGCTCGAGCCGCGCGAGCGCCGCGCCCTCCACGAGCACCGGCGGCACGGCTGTCGCGCCCTCGTGCACGATTGCCGGCGCTCCCTCCCCGGCCGCGGCCTGCGCCGCTGCCGCCATCGCTGCGGCGAGGGCCGCCTGGCGCGAGGGATCGCGTTCCAGCAATGCCGAGCAGTACGCCCACTCGTTGAGCTCGGTCGCCGTGAACAGCTGGTCGCAGGGCGCCGCCAGCGCGAGCGACGCGCCATCGGCGTGAATTCGCGCCACGACCGGGCCCGCCGCCCATCCGAGCCGCGCCCGTGCCCGCTCCGCCCGCACCCGCCACGCCGCGAGCAGTCCTTCGTCCACCGCAACCCGGGCGACTTCCAGCACTGCGCCGGTCGTCGGAAGGAAGGGGCTGGGCCCCGTGAGCCGACGCGAGTCCTCGAATGGCAGCGGTGTCAATCGTCGGCTTCCGGTGCCAACCGGATTCCGCGCTCGTCCCGGATCAGTCCCTCGAGCGCCGTCGTCGCGACGGATTCCAAGCGCGGCTCGACCTCGCCGCCGGCGATCGTCATCGGGACTGCCGCAGGACTCACCTGGGTCGGCGCCGGGGCGCCATCCGGGCGGAACTTGATGATCTGCTTCCAGGATCGCGTCAGCGCGTCGGCAAAGACCAGCAGCAGGTCTCCGGGCCGCCCCATGCGCAGCGCGAACTCGATCGCCTCCTGCTCGTCGGGAATCACCGAGACCGCGGCGTCGGCGACGCCCGCCGCGCGCAGGGCTGCCGCCTGGATGCGCGGCACCTCGTCGGGCTCGCGGTCGCGCAGCGCGTCGTCGCGGCGGCAGACGTAGTGATCGAAGCGTCCCGCCACCGCGCGGGCAATCGCGACCAGGTCCTCGTCGCGCCGGTCACCGGGACCCGCGAGCACGACGATGCGCTGCCCGGTCACGTCGAGGCGCTGCGCGAGGTCTGCCATGACCGACACGGCGTGCGCGTTGTGCCCGTAATCGAAGAGCACCTTGAAGGGATGCTCGTTGAACACGTTCATGCGACCCGGCGCCTGGAAGAACGTGGTGTCGAAGGTGCGCAGGCCCTGCCTGATCGCATCGAGCTTGATGCCGAGCGAGAAGGCGATCGCCGCGGCGAACATCGCATTCTGCACATTGTGGGTCGCGCGCCCCTCGAGCGTCGCCGGGATCAGATGCGTCCACACGAGCGGGATGTGGCTGCCACGGTCGTACAGCGTCATCATCTGGCCGTTCACCCCCGCTTCGAGCGCGCAGGCCCGGCCGCCCGCCCGGACGTGCTCGCGGACGAGGGCGTGCTGCGGATTCATGGTGACGTAGCAGATGTTCTTCGCCTCGGTGTATCCGGACATGCGGAGCACGAGCGCGTCGTCGGCGTTCAGCACCGCGCAGTCGGTCGCCACCTCGACGACGACCCGCTTCACTTCGGCCAGCTGCTCGAGCGTGTCGATGCCCTTCAACCCCAGGTGGTCGGCCTGCACGTTCAGCACCGCGCCGACGTTCACCTCGTTCACGCCCATGCCCGCCCGCAGCAGACCGCCGCGCGCGGTCTCGAGCACGGCGATGTCGATCTGCGGATCCGCGAGCACCATGCGCGCCGAGACCGGACCCGTCATGTCGCCCTGCACCGTGCGTTGACCGTCGATGTACACGCCGTCGGTCGTGGTGAGCCCGGGCGTGCAGCCCGCCATCTTCGTGACGTGCGCGAGCATGCGCGCCGTGGTCGTCTTGCCGTTCGTGCCGGTGATCGCCGCGATCGGCACGCGGGACGGGGAGCCCGCCGGGAACAGCATGTCGATGACGGGCCCGGCCACGTCGCGCGGCGTCCCCTCGCTCGGCGCCACGTGCATGCGGAATCCAGGTGCCGCGTTCACCTCGCAGATGCCGCCACCGATCGTGCGGTAGCTCTCGGTGATGTCCGTCGACAGGAAGTCGACGCCACCGACGTCGAGGCCGATCGCGCGCACGGCGCGCACCGCCATGTCGCGGTTGTCGGGGTGGATGACGTCGGTGACGTCGGTCGCCGTGCCGCCCGTCGAGAGGTTCGCGGTGGAGCGCAGGTATACGACCTGGCCCGCAATCGGCACCGATCCGGGCGTCATGCCGACCCGCTCGAGCATGCGGTGCGCCTGTGCATCGAGATCGAGGCGCGTGAGCACCTTCTCATGGCCGACGCCGCGGCGCGGATCCTGGTTCACGACCTCGACGAGATCGGCGATGGTGTGCACGCCGTCGCCCGTGACGTGGCCGGGCGTGCGCCGGGTCGCCGCGACGAGCTCGCCGTTGACGACCAGCAGGCGATGATCGTCGCCCTCGAGGAAGGTCTCGACGATCACCGAGCGAGAGTGTTCCCGAGCCGA
>JAGOXN010000227.1 GCA_018059685.1 Steroidobacteraceae bacterium
GCGTTGCCCTGCCCGCCTGGCAGTTGCACCGAATGGGTCGCGTCGAACACCACGGGGCAGCCGGTTTCGCGCATGACCGCGAGCGAGCGCATGTCCGTCACGAGGTTGTTGTAGCCGAAGCTGAAGCCGCGCTCGCAGACCATGATCTGCGGGTTGCCCGTCGAGCGCGCCTTCTCGACCACGTTGCGCATCTCCCAGGGGGAAAGGAACTGGCCCTTCTTGATGTTGACGGGCCTGCCCTGCGACGCCGCCCGGAGGATGAAGTTCGTCTGGCGGCAGAGAAAGGCCGGCGTCTGCAGCACGTCGACGACCGCAGCCACTTCCTCCATCGGCGTGTCCTCGTGCACGTCGGTGAGCACCGGCACGCCGACCTGGCGACGCACCTCCGCGAGGATGCGCAGCCCCTGCTCGATGCCGGGCCCGCGAAAACTCTCCCTGGACGAGCGGTTCGCCTTGTCGTAGGACGCCTTGAAGACATAGGGAATGCCGAGCTCGCGCGTCAGGTCACGCATGCACCCGGCCACCTCGAGCACGAGTGCCTCGCTCTCGACGACGCAGGGCCCGGCGATCAGGAAGAACGGCCGGTCCGGACCGACCTCGAATCCGCACAGCCTCATGCGCCGGCCGCGGCGGGCAGCTGCGAGGCGCGGTGATCCCGTGCCGCGCGGATGAAACCGGTGAAGAGCGGATGCCCGTCGCGCGGCGTCGAGCGGAACTCGGGGTGGAACTGGCTCGCGATGAAGAACGGGTGTTGCGGCAGCTCGACGATCTCCACGAGGCCGTCGCGCGAGAATCCGGAGAAGCGCAGGCCCGCGTTCATGAGCTTCTGCAGGTAGTTGTTGTTGAACTCGTAGCGATGCCGGTGCCGCTCGTGGATGGCGTCCGCCCCGTACACGGTGTGCGCGAGCGACCCGTGCGAGACACGGATCTCCTGTGCGCCGAGGCGCATCGTGCCGCCCAGGTTGGAGGCATCGTCACGCGACTCCACCGTGCCTCTCTGGTCCTGCCACTCGGTGATGAGCGCGATGACCGGGTGCCGGGTCGAGCGATCGAACTCGGTGCTGTGGGCGTCCTCGAACCCGGCCACGTGCCGCGCGAACTCGACGATCGCGAGCTGCATGCCGAGGCAGATGCCGAGGTAGGGGACGCCATGCTCGCGGGCATGGCGCACGGCCTGGATCTTGCCCTCGATGCCGCGCTCGCCGAACCCGCCCGGCACCAGGATCGCGTCCATGCCGCGCAGGCAATCGGTGCCGTGCTTCTCGACGTCGGTGGCCTCGATGAAGTTCAGTCTGACGCGGGTGCGCGTGCGCAGGCCCGCGTGCGTCAGCGCCTCGCAGAGCGAGATGTACGCATCCTTGAGGTTGACGTACTTGCCGACCATCGCGACGTCGACCGTCAGGTCGGGGTTGCCCTTAGCGCTCACGACCTGCTGCCACTCCTCGAGGTCGGCCGGCGGCGCCTCGAGGCCGAGCTTCTCGCAGACGATGGCGTCGAGCCCCTGGTCGTGGAGCAGGATCGGGATGCGATAGATGTCGTCGGCGTCCACGGCGGAGAACACCGCGCGCTCCTCGACGTTGGTGAACAGCGCGATCTTGCGCCTCTGCTCCGGCGGCAGCGGATCCCGGCAGCGGCAGAGCAGCACGTCGGGCTGGATGCCGATCGAGCGCAGCTCCTTGACGGAGTGCTGCGTCGGCTTGGTCTTGATCTCCCCGGAAGTCGCGATGTAGGGGATCAGCGTCAGGTGCATGTAGAGCACGTTGTTGCGGCCGAGCTCGACGCCGAGCTGGCGGATCGCCTCGAGGAACGGCAGCGACTCGATGTCGCCCACCGTGCCGCCGATCTCGACCATGCACACGTCCGCGTCGCCCGCGCCCATGCGGATGCAGTGCTTGATCTCGTCCGTGATGTGCGGGATCACCTGCACCGTGGCGCCGAGGTAGTCGCCGCGCCGCTCCTTGGCGATTACCCGCTCGTAGATGCGTCCGGTCGTGAAGTTGCTGTTGCGGCCGGTGGTCGTCCGCACGTAGCGCTCGTAGTGGCCGAGGTCGAGGTCCGTTTCCGTGCCGTCCTCCGTGACGAACACCTCGCCGTGCTGGAACGGGCTCATGGTGCCCGGATCCACGTTGATGTACGGGTCGAGCTTGACGAGCGAGACCTTGAGCCCCCGCGCCTCGAGGATGGCCCCCAGCGACGCGGCCGCGATGCCTTTCCCCAGCGAGGAAACGACACCGCCGGTCACGCAGATGAACTTGGTCATGGGTGGCACCGTCGCAGGAGAAGCACGACGGGCGGGCAGTTTATCGGATCGGCCCCGTTCCAGCCACCTCGAAGCCGGACGTCGCCTCGGCTTCGGTGAGTGTCGGGCGGTCGTGCCAGGCGATACGCCAGGAGGGCTCGTCGGGACCGGCCGCGAACGCCGCGCCGTGCGCGAGATCGCCGATGGCGACGACCTCGTCGCCCGCGACCACGAGCGGGACGAACGGCCGCAACCACGGCAGGATGCCGCGTTCCTGCATCCACTTGCGCAACGGCCGCCGATGTGCACCGCCCTCGGGCGTGAAACGCGCTCCACCGGTGCGTGCACGCACCTGCAGCTCGGCCGGCAGGCGCGCCCGGCTCAAGCCCGCGCCAGTCGCCGCTTCGAGCTCCAGGCGACCGAAGGCGCCGAGGTCGAAGGCGTGGCCCCGACGCCAGGTGGCGCCCGACCAGGACGGCGCGGCCTGCGGCAGCCCCGCATACAGCCGGTCCCGATAGCGGTGCACCGTCGCGCCTGGCCACTGCACGCAGGGCACGCGATCCCCGCCGGCGTGGATCATGTCGTGCTCGAGGGCCGCGAGCGTGGCGGCAGCGGGAATCGGCAGCGAGCGCGAGCGCAGCCATGCGCGCAGCGCCGCCCGCCGGCGCGGCGGCGGCAGTACGCGCAGCCGCGACATCGCGAGCGTCACCCCTTCCGCGGCCGCGGCGACGTCGGCCATCGCCACGGCATCCACGATGTCGAGCGCCTCGTGCGCCTGGACGGCCACGCGCCCGATCGTGCGCGCCGCCGACGGCCAGCGGCGACGCAGCGCCGGCAGGACTTCGAGACGCAGGTAGTTGCGGTCGAAGCGCCGGTCCCGATTGGATGGATCCTCGAGCCAGTCGAGGCCGGCCTCGCGCGCCCAGGCCTCGAGTTCGCTGCGCGTGAAGGCGAGCAGCGGCCGCAGGTGCCAGCCGCGCCCGAAGCGTGCGATCGGCGCCATTCCCGCGAGGGCGCGCAGCCCCCCGCCGCGCAGCCATTGCAGGAGCACGCCCTCGAGCTGGTCGTCCGCGTGATGTGCGGTGAGTAGCGCTTCCCCTTCGTCGATCCGCTCGACCAGGGCCGAGTAGCGTACCGCCCGCGCCGCCGCCTCCGGACTCTCGCCGGCGCGCGGACGCGCGTCCACCGTGACCTGGTCGAATGGCACCGTGAGCCGGGCGCACAGGGCACGGCATTCCGCGAGCCACTGCTCGGCATCCGCATGCAGGCCGTGGTTGACGTGAATCGCGCGCAGCGGCCCGTAGCGCCCCGAATCACGCAACTGCGCGAGGGCCGCGAGCAGGACGGTCGAGTCGAGGCCGCCGCTCAGCGCGACGCAGAGCCCCGCAGGGCTGCGATCGATGCGGACGAGACCATGATCGACTTCCGCTGCCAGCCGTTCCGGCGAAAACGGCACGGCCGGCTCAGACGGCGTGGTAGACGCCCTGCCCGCGCAGGCGCGCGTAGCGGCGGGTGAGCAGCTCCGGCGCGGGCAGCTGCTCGACCTCGCGGAGATGCCGCAAGAGCGCTTCCTTGAGCACGTCGGCCATCTGCTGCGGATCGCGGTGCGCACCGCCTAGGGGTTCCTTCAGCACCTCGTCCACCAGGCCGAGCTTGCTCAGGCGGTCGGCCGTGATCCCCATCGCCTCGGCAGCGAGTTCCTTCCTCTCGGCGCTCTTCCACAGGATCGACGCGCAGCCCTCCGGCGAAATCACCGAGTAGACGCTGTACTGCAGCATGATGAGCCGGTCGCACACGCCGATGGCGAGTGCGCCGCCCGAACCGCCCTCTCCGATCACGGCCGTGATCACCGGCACCTCGAGCTGCGCCATCTCGAAGAGGTTCCGGGCGATCGCCTCGCTCTGGTTGCGTTCCTCGGAGCCGACGCCGGGGTAGGCACCTGGCGTGTCGATCAGCGTCACGAGCGGCAGCCGGAAGCGCTCGGCCAGCTTCATGAACCTGAGTGCCTTGCGGTAACCCTCGGGCTTGGGCATGCCGTAGTTGCGACGGACCCGCTCCTTGGTATCGCGGCCCTTCTGATGGCCGATGAGGACGACCGGTCGCCCATCGAGACGGGCCAGGCCGCACACGATCGCCGCATCGTCCATGTACATGCGGTCGCCGTGCAGCTCGTGGAATTCGTCGAAGATGGCTGCGGCATAGTCGAGCGTGTAGGGACGCAGCGGATGCCTCGCGAGCTGCGCCACCTGCCACGGCGACAGGCTGGCGAAGATGCTGGTCGTCAGCGCCCGGCTCTTGGCCCGCAGGCGGGCGATCTCCTCGCCGATGTTGACCTCGGCGTCGGAGGAGACGAACTTGAGCTCGTCGATCTTCGCCTCGAGCTCGGCGATCGGCTGCTCGAAATCGAGGAAGCTGAGTGGCATGGGGACGCAGGATGCCGCAGGCGGTGACGCTCGCGCAAATCCCCGACCGGCTCGCCCGGGCGATCCCCCGACCAGCCCGCCGCCGACGCCTGCGCTGCCGGGCGCCGTTCAGGCCTCGACGCGCGGCGCGTAGACGACTTCCACGCCCTCGCGGCCGACGATCGTGCCGAGACGCTCGATGAGCTCCCGGGACGGCCGAACGGCCCATTCCTCGCCGAACTGCAGGTAGGCCGCGGCATCGTCGCGGCGATAGCGGATGGCGACGGAGCAGCGCCCGCCACGGCTCGGC
>JAGOXN010000228.1 GCA_018059685.1 Steroidobacteraceae bacterium
GTCGTTCATGTAGCTGGCGATGCCTTCGCCATAGGCGGCCTGCAGCCGCACCGCGTCCTTCTCGAGCACGTTGAACACCGCGCCGACGTTGATGCCCCAGCCCGTCTCGCTGCCCTCGGTCCAGCGGCTCGCGGGGTCGGTCCGCAACTCGTAGCCGACCTTGCGCAGGATGCCGCCAACCTGCACATGACCCCAGTCACCCTGCGTGCGGAACTGTGCCGTCAGGTCCGGAACCTCCTCGTCGTTGCGCACGTCCACGTCTTCCAGTCCCTCGACCAGGCGCAGGTTGCCGGAGTCGACGTCGTTGCTCGGACGCTCGATGGCGACCGCGAAGTGACTGGAATCCGTCCGCCATGGCGTCCAGCGGATCTGCACGTTGCGGTAGAACACCATGCCCGAGGGGCCCCAGTAGTCGACCGTGTTCGGGAACACGTCGATGTCCATGAACAGGCTGTGCGTCTGGCCGGCGAGGATCGGGCCCCATTCACCGTAGAAATGCCGCAGGCGCATCGTCGTCTTGCCGGCATCCGCGCCGGTACCGAAGAGATCGAACTCGAACTTGAAATTGAGCGGCGCGGTGCTCGAACCAGTCGGCATCGTGCCCTTCACGCCGAAGCGACTCTGCTTGACACTGAGGCTCGCCTGACCATCCTCCCCGCAGGCGCCGTCGAAGCAGATCTTGGACGGCCGGAACGCATCGTCCCAGTTCGGGTCCAACCGGACGTCGAGGTCCTGGATGTAGTCGGCCTGGGCGAAGCCATAGATGGAGAACGAGCGACCGGTGTCCTCGGCCTGGACCGGCACCGAAATCAGGCAGAGCGCCGCCGGAGTCAGGGATGCGACGGCAAGCCTGTTGAAGGAAGATTTCCTGAACGCCATGATCAGTCTCCTGTGAACAACCCGCCGGGCGTCATGCCGGCGCGCAGTGGCCCTCGCGCGGTGGGGGGCTGCATGTGGAACGACTGCCAGAAATGTATGCTGTGGCAAAACCTGCCGGTATTGATTTTGTGACAGCCAGAATGAGGGATACAGGCAGGACGCATACGCGCTTGTCCGTAATCGAACGGGAATCAGCCACCGCGCCGGGTACCCTGCGCATCAACGCGATCTGGGACCTGCCTGCCTTCCTGCAGGAACGCGGGGTGAACGTCGCCGACGTGCTCGCCGCGGCTGGCGTACGGTCCGACCTCTTCGGACACCCCGACCACCTGATCGAGTACGTCGACCTCGAACGCCTGCTGCTCGAATGCGAACGTCGCCTCGACTGCGACCATTTCACGTTGTTGCTCTGCCAGCGATCACGCCTCGTCGACATGGGGCTCGCGGGCAGCATCGCGCTCTGTGCGGCCACGGCCGGCGAGGGACTGCAGAACTTCATCGATCACTTCAATCTGCACGACACGGCGGCCACGGTCAGTCTGGTGCCCTCGGGCGATTTCGTGCACTTCGTGTACGCGATCTCGGAGCCCGGAATGAGCGACACGCGACACTTCCAGGTCGGCGGCGTCACGATCGCGTGCAACATCATGCAGGATCTCTGCGGTCGGGACTGGCTGCCGGCCGAGGTGGCATTCGCCTGCCGCAGCCCCTCGAACCTGCGGCCGTTCCAGAAGTTCTTTCGTGCGCCGGTGCACTTCGACCGCGACGAATCCGCCCTGGTGTTCGAACGTCGCTGGCTGGACCGGAGCTTGCCCCCGGTCGATCCCGCCGCGAGGGACGAGGTCATGCTCCAGATACGCGAGCAGCGCGCGGCGTTGCTCGCAGACTTCCCGGCCACGATCCGCCGTATTCTTCGCAAGCAAATGCTGATCAGTCGATTTTCCATGAGTGACGTCGCGCGAATGCTTTCCATGCACCGTCGGACGCTCGACCGGACCCTGCAGCGGCACGGTACGAGTTACCGGGACCTGCTCGCATCGGTCAGGCACGACGTCGGCCGCCAGCTCCTCCTCGACACGACGCTGCCCGCGAACGAGATCGCCGAGGCTCTTCGCTATTCCAACGCCGCAAATTTCACGACCGCATTCCGCCGCTGGGAGGGCGTGACACCGGGCGAATTTCGACGCCGCGCCGGGAAGTGAACGGGTGGCGACCGCCGGTACGCCCGCGGCAAGTGCCAGCAGGCGAGCGTCCACGCTAACCGCCGAGTGCAATCGCCGCCGCGACCAGCACGAGCCCTGCAAGCACGAACACGAACCCGGTGAGCCACGGCCGGGCCAGCGTGTGCCGGGCCGCGCGATAACCGACGATGAAGAGCAGCGCGAGCAGCACCGCATTCGAGACGCGGAGCGCGAGGCGTGGATCGTCGATGAAAAGGAAGGGCAACGCCGCGGGAAAGCTGCACGCGAACACGAGCCAGCCGCCCGCGAGCCCGCCCAGAAGGTCGTCCCGCCGCACACGAACGGGCGGCGGGACCTCCTCCGTGCGTATGCGCTGCACGATCGAGTCGTACAGGCCCGCGCGGAAGGACCCTTCGGTCACCCGTTCCAGAACCGGATCGAGTTCCTCGCCGACGAACCGACGGGCATCGGTATCCGAAGTCGATGACCGGACGTCGATCGCGAGCTTGCGCAGGCGCCCGCGTTCGAACAGCCGGCCGAGGACATGGAAGACCCCGTCGATGATGCCCCACGCGAGATTGCAGCCCGCGGTGGCGATCAGGAGCTGGCGCGCGCCCTCGCGACCTTCCTCCTCGAGGATCAAGCCCGCACCGAGCGTGAACGTCAGCGTCATGATCAGCCCGAACAGGATCTCGCCCATGCGGGATCCAGGGTCGAGGTGTCGGGCGGCGAAGGAGTCGCGAGTCACTCGCAGTCAACCGCCGGCCGGCTCCAGGAACGGCTTGGCTGTCGGATCGGCGCCGAGCACCGACTTGACCTCGAGGAACTCCTCGAAGCCGAACGCGCCCCATTCGCGGCCGAGACCCGACTGCTTGTAGCCGCCGAACGAGCCGCAGAAGTCGAGGGCGGCACCATTCAGGTGCACGTTGCCGGCGCGAATTCGCGAACCGACGCGGCGGGCGTGCTCCAGCGTGTCGCCGTATACATACGCCGAGAGTCCATAAGGGGTGTCGTTCGCGATGCGGATCGCCTCGTCCTCGCCGTCATAAGGCAGGATGCAGAGCACCGGCCCGAAGATCTCCTCCCGTGCGATCGTCATGTCGTTCGTCACGCTGCTGAAGATCGTGGGCTTGACATAGAAGCCGCGCGCCAGGCCCTCGGGCCGCCCCGTCCCGCCGCAGACGAGCCTTGCCCCCTCGTCGATGCCTTTCGCGATCAGGCCCTGCACCTTGCGCCAGTGCGCCTCGCTGGCGACCGGGCCCACTCCGGTCTCGGGTTTCGCGGGGTCACCGACCACCAGCTTCCCGGCCAGCGCCGCCGCGATCGCCTCGACCTCGGCCAGGCGGCGACGCGGCACCAGCATGCGCGACGGCGCATTACAGTTCTGGCCGGTGTTGTTCATCATGACGCGCACGCCGTGGCCGACCGCCTGCTCGAGCGGCGCGCCTTCGAGGATGATGTTGGGCGACTTGCCACCCAGCTCAAGCGCCACCTTCTTCACGGTGTCCGCGGCCGCCTTGCCGATGAGGATGCCGGCGCGCGTCGAGCCCGTGAACGAGACCATGTCGACGCCCGGGTGCGAGGACAGCGCCGCACCGACCGTCGGTCCGTCGCCATCCACGAGATTGAAGACACCGCGCGGCACGCCGGCTTCGTGCAGGATCTCGGCCAGCACGTGCGCCGAAAGCGGCGCGACTTCCGAAGGTTTCAGCACCACCGTGCAGCCTGTGGCCAGCGCGGGGGCCAGCTTGCAGGCGATCTGGTTGGCCGGCCAGTTCCAGGGCGTGATGAGTGCGCACACTCCGACCGGCTCGCGCACGATCTGCGTCGGTCCCTGCTGCTTCTCGAAAGCGAAAGTCTTCAGTACCTCGAGCGCCACGACGAAGTGCACAATCCCCGCCGGCGCCTGCTGCGGCCTGGCGACCGTCTCGATCGGTGCGCCCATTTCCTCGCTGATGGCCTGTGCCATGTCGTTGAGGCGCGGCTGGTACGCCTCGATGATCCGGCCGAGCAGCGCCATCCGTTCCTCCCGCGAGGTGCGGGAGTAGGTTTCGAACGCACGTTGCGCGGCGGCGACCGCGCGGTCCACGTCGGCGCGGCTCCCCATCGAAATGACACCCGCGACGCCCTCGGTGGCGGGGTTGATCACCTCGAGCGTCGACGGTTGTGCCGGCGGGACCCACTGGCCGTCGATGTAGAAAGACGTGCAATCCCGCATGACGGTCTCCTCCGGAAAGACGGTCCCCGCGGTGATGCGGGCCCTCGCAGTGCTGTTAGAAAGACGCGCTATAGAAGAGCATCGGCCCGCTGTAGGTCCAGTCGAGTGAGCCGTCGAAGCGGTTCTTCTCCACGTCCACGTCGACGGAGAACTGGTTGTAGCCGAGGCCGATGCCCAGCCAGGTCTTCGGCTGCCAGGTGACCGTGGCGCGGAGGTCGGTCAGGCTGCCATCGTATTCGTCGAACGATATGTAGAAATACTGAACGCCCGCGTCGACCCAGAAGTCGTGCGGCAACGCCCACTGACCGCGGAGGCCCACGGCCGGCAATGGTGCGCCCACGTCGCCGCTCTCCGAAATGTCGGCGGTCAGCGTGCCACCCGACGACGCGGCTCTCGCCGACATCGTGAGATCGAGTTCGGTGTAATGCAGGCCGATGGTGCCCGATACCTCGTAGTTCTCGCGGCGCAGGAAGGCATACTCATAGGCGAGTTCGTAGACGTCGAAACTGAACTCGCCGCGCACCCGGGCATCCACAGGGAAGGTCTCGTCGCCCCAGTCGATGTCCTCATCCAGTGTCGTCGCCCGCTCGCGCGAAGAGCTGAACCACATGAAGCGTGCCTTGTGCCGGTCGGCGAAGCGC
>JAGOXN010000229.1 GCA_018059685.1 Steroidobacteraceae bacterium
TCTTTCGCCGCGGGCCAATCGGCGCACCGACGAGTACGGCGGCCCCCTGGAGAATCGCGCACGCTTTCTGCTCGAAGTCATCCGGGCGGTGCGCTCGGCCGTCGGCCCGGAGTATCCGGTCTGGGTAAAGCTCGATTCGCAGCAGTATGGGGCTGCCGACGGTCTCCAGCTGCCCGACGCCGTGCGGATTGCGCAGATGACCGAAGCGGAGGGCGTCGATGCCGTGACGGTCTCGTCCTACCACAATGTCGGCAGGCTCAAGCTTCACTCGGAATCGAACATCCCGCACATCCCCGACTGGAACCTCCCTGCGGCGGAGACCATCAAGCGCGCGATCTCCATCCCCGTGATCACCTCCGGGCGCGTGGAACCCGAGGTGGCCGATGCGAAGATCGCCGCCGGCGCCTTCGACTTCATCGGCATGGGACGGAAGCTGCTGGCCGATCCGCACCTGCCGCGCAAGCTCGCCGAAGGCAAGCCAGAGGCGGTCCGGCCCTGCATCTACTGTTACACGTGCGTGAGCTGTATCTACCTCGGAGACAGTTCGCGCTGCGCAGTCAACCCGGACACCGGCTTCGAATACCTGCGCCGGGACAGGACGGCGAGCCCGCCGAAGCATTACGTCGTCGTGGGAGGCGGCCCCGGCGGCATGGAGGCGGCGCTGCGCCTCGATGCACAGGGTCACCGGGTGACGCTGCTGGAAGCCACGGGCCGCCTCGGCGGCACGCTGCAGGTGGCTGCGCTGCCGTATGAACCCAACGAACGGCTGCTCGACTGGCTCCGCCGGCAGATCGAGGAGTCGGGCGTCGCGGTTCGACTGGACACGCGGGCGACACCGCAGGTCGTCGCGGCGCTGGCGCCCGATGCCGTCCTGGTTGCAACGGGTGCCCGGCGCGCGCTGCCGGACATTCCAGGTGCGGACCGGCCAAACGTCTTTGGCAGCGACGATCTGCGCGGGATGATGACGGGCCAGGCGGGTCCGGCAGGCGCCCGCCAGCTGCCCCTGCTGTCGCGTGTCGCAACCCGGGTCGGCGCCGGGCTCGGCCTCACGTCAAGCCCCGCATTCGTTCGCAGCGCGACGCGCAAGTGGATGCCGTTCGGCAAGCGCATCGTCGTCATCGGCGGCGAACTCGTGGGCCTGGAGCTCGCGGAATTCCTGATGGAGCGGGGGCGCACCGTCACGGTGATCGAGGAATCCTCGCGCATGGGCAGCGGGCTGACGCTGGTCCGGCGGATGCGGCTGCTGGCGGAACTGGAGGAACACGGCGTTTCGCTCCACAGCGGCGCACGCGACCTCCGCATCGACGAGTCGCAGGTGAGCTTCGTGGATGCCGCCGGCAAGGCGGTTGGAGTGGATGCGGATCACGTCATCGTGGCCAAGGGGGCGAGCGCCGACTTAAGCGTCGCAGATGAACTGCGCTCGGCAGGCTTGAAGGTCCACGCCTTCGGCGACTGCACGGGGGTCGGCTACATCGAGGGAGCCATTCGCGGCGCCGCAAACGTGGTCGCAGAACTGTCGCAATGAGCGCGACTCGGGGCAACGGGTCGAAACCGGACCGCTGCATCGACTGACCGGCGAACGCCGGCCCTCAGCGGTCGGCCGGCCCGGACAGGCGACCCGCGAAGGCGAGGACTTCCGCGGCGAGGCGCGCCTGATCGGCCGTATCGCGCATCAACGTGTCGGTCACGTGCATCCGGACGCGCCCGCCGGGGACGGCGCTGCCCGCATCGGCATGGTCGATGACGAGCGCGTCGAGCAGTCCGCCGTAACACGAGAGCAGCCCGGCGGGGGTCGGGGCCAGGCCGATCTCGCGCAGGATCTTCGCGGCCGGCCCCTTGACCGCCTGGTTGCCGATGAAAGGGGAGACCGCGATCACCGGCACCCGGCGCTGCGCCAGGCGCTCGGCGATGGTCGGGAGACTGGTGATCGGTCGGATGCTGAGCAGGGGATTCGATGGGCAGATGACGATCGCAGCCAGGGCCGGATCGTTGAGGGCCGCAAGGAAACCCGCACTTGGCTGCGCGCTGCTCGCGCCCCGGAAATCCACTCCGATGAAGCGCGGCGCGCAGCGGCGGCGCACGAAATACTCCTGGAATGGCAGCCGGCCTTCCTCCGTCACGACCACGGTGCGCACCGGGTCGTCGCTCATCGGCACGACCCGATGGCGCACGCCGAGCCTCGAGCAGAGCCCGGTGGTGACCTCTGACAGGGTCTGTGTCTTCAGTCGCTCGGTTCGCAGCACGTGTGTCGCGACGTCCTGGTCACCCAGCGCGAACCAGTCTTCGGCGCCGAGACGCCTCAGCGCTCCCATCATGGCCCAGGTCTCGCCCGCCATGCCCCAGCCGCGTGCCGCATCGTTCAGGCCCGCGAGCGTGTAGACGACGGTATCGAGGTCCGGTGCGATGTGCAGGCCGTGCAGTTCGAAGTCGTCGCCGGTGTTGACGACGATGGTCAGGGCATCGGGCTCGAGGTGCCGGACGAGGCCGTTCGCCAGCCTCGCGCCGCCCACGCCGCCCGCGAGCGCCAGGATTCGTCCGGGTCCTGAAGAGGTCGTGGCCAAGGCATTCACCGAAACAGGTCGAGGTGCGCGGGGCGCAGCAACTCGGCCGCGCCGCCCTCGCGCCGACCGTAGCAAAGCCCCTGGACCACGACGACCGGACGACTCTCGTTCGACTGGCCCATGAGGAGCGACGCCGCGGCGGCGACCTCGTCGGCCAGGCCGAGTTCGCTGGACTGCAGGCGTCGCCCGAAGAGATCCGGCTCGCCGCGCAGGTCGAGGAGACCCGGCATGCCACTCACGCCAATGGCCGTTCCAACCGTGCCGTTACGCCAGGCTCGGCCGAGACTGTCGATGATGACGGTGGCGACGTCGGCGCCGGTCGCCTCGCGCAGGCTGGCACGGAGGAGGGCGCACGAGCGGTCCGGGTCACGTGGCAGCAGGAGCACGCGCTCGTCGCCATCCGGGCCCACATTGGAATGGTCGATGCCTGCGTTGGCGAGGACCAGCCCGAGCCGATGCCGGACGATGATGACACCCGGCCGGGCGCGCACGACTTCCGTGGACTCCTCGAGCATCAACTCGACCACGCGCGGGTCCTTGTCCGCGACTCGTGCAAGCTCCCGGGCGCGGTCCGACGGGGTCACGTCGGCCAGCGCGACCGAGCGTCCTTCGGCCTTGGACACGATCTTCTGGGCCAGGGCCACGATGTCGCCGGTCGCGAGCGGCATCGGGACGCGCGCAAGCGCCTCGAGGATCAGTCGGGCGAGGTCATCACCCTCGGTGACCCGTGGCAGGCCGGGCAGGGCAACCAGTGACAGCCTCGCCGGAGTGCCGGGGTCGCAGTGGGTCATGGGGTCCCGTTCTCCATCGACACGCGTCGTTCGTTGCAGATTGTACGCAGTCCGGAACCCCGGTACTTCGAGGGTTGAAAGGACTGCCGTTGGGAAAAAGACACACTTTTGGCTCGTCCAGTAGGACTATGCAGGCAGCCCGGTCGGAATGGTACGTTTGCCCGCCTTGGACCGTCCACACCGTGGATCCGGACCAGTACAACCCTGACAGTAGCGGCAGCAGAGGTAGTCATACATGAATCGTGGGCGTCTTTCCCGGTCTTCAATTGGTCTCGCAGTAATCGCTGCGCTCGCATCGCCTGCGGGCCGTGCCCAGCAAGCAGCCCCAGCCTCTGAGACCGGCCTCGAGGAAATCGTCGTCACCGCCCAGAAGCGGGCCGAGAACCTGCAGGACGTCCCGATCTCGATCCTGTCGCTGGGTCCCATGACGCTCGAGCGGCATCGCGTCCTGAGCCTCGGCGACATCAACGACGCGTCGGTCCCGGGCGTGAACCTCGCCCCGTACCCGGGCAGCGCCGGATTCTTCTTCCCGACCTTCCGCGGCGTCACGACCAACACCGCATTCATCAGTGCGCCGAACCCGATCGCGGTGCACATGGACGGGGTGTACTGGTCGCAGCTCGTCGGGCTCAGCAACCCGGCCGCCGACCTCGAGCGCATCGAGATCCTCAAAGGGCCGCAGGGCGTGCTCTCGGGCCGCAACGCAACCGGCGGCGCGATCAACATGTTCACCTCCAGGCCAAAGCTCGACGAGTTTGGTTTCAAGCAGGACCTCGGCGCCGCGGAATACGGCCAGTACATGGCGCGCACGTCCGTCAACATTCCGATGGGCGACACGTTAGCCGCCAAGCTTGCCTACCTCTGGATGACCCGAGACGATCAGGGCGTCGAGAACTCGGCGCCGCAGGGCCCGAATTTTGGCGAGAATGACGTGAATGCCTGGCGCGTGGACCTGCGCTACCAGGAGGGCGACGTCACGGTCGATTACTCGTACGACCGCTCCGAACAGACCGGTTACGACACCCCGTCGCAGTGCCGCGCCCCAGCGGGGTCGGTTACGGCCGTTCAACCGATCGTCAACGACCCGCGCATCGCCACCTTCATCGCCGGCTGCTCGATGAACAGGAAGCTCGAGGAACTCTATTACCCGTTCAACATTCCCGAGAACGAGAACACCGTCGACGGCCACACGCTCAATCTCGAATGGGAAGTGAGTTCCGCGCTCACGATCCGGTCGATCACCGGCTACCGCGAGTGGGACACGAAGAACGCCTACAACTACGGCGCGTATGCCGGGGGCGCCGACGTGCGCTCCGACAGTGGCCCCTTGCTCGTGCCGGGCACGCCGTTCAATGGCCAGTCGCACCCCATCAAGCTCGAGAACGAGGCCTTCTCCCAGGAGTTCCAGTTCTTGGGCGAGATAAGCCCGACGTTGCAGTACACGGCAGGACTCTATTATTCGCAGGAGGACGGCAGCCAGCACTCGGGTCCGAACGTCGGCATGTACCTGCCGTCGGGTACCGGGACCCTCGGGGTCGACTTTGCGTTCGTC
>JAGOXN010000230.1 GCA_018059685.1 Steroidobacteraceae bacterium
TCGGGCATGTCGATCGCATTCCCGTTCTACGTCTGGGTCAGCATCTTCGGCATCATGGTGATCGCCCAGCTCTGGGCGTTCGCCGCGGACTCGTTCAATCTGAAGAGCGGCCAGCGGTTGTTTCCGGTGATCATGGTGGGTGCGAACGTCGGTGCGCTGGCCGGCGCCAAGTGCGCGCAGCTCGCCGTGGCCGCATTCACGCCGGTCGGGCTGATGCTGGTCGCGACGGTGGCGCTCGCGGCCACGATCCTGTTCGCGGGTCCGGAACGCAGGGCCGTACCCGATGGATCACGCGCGGCCGTGGCGGAGCACGGCGCTCCCGTTCCACGCCTCCTCGGCGGCATCGGCCTCGTCCTGCGCGACCGCTACCTGCTGCTCATCGCGCTGCTGGTCGTGCTGCTCAACTGGACCAACAGCACCGGCGAGTTCATCCTCGCCGATTTCGTACAGCGCGACGCCGTGGTCCGCGCGACCGCGAGTGGCGGGGCACTCCAGCAGAGCGACCTGATCGCTGCATTCTTCGGCAGCTTCCAGTTCTGGGTCACGGTCGTCGGCCTTCTCATCCAGCTGTTCCTGGTGGCGCGTATCTACCGCAAGGTCGGGATACGGGGCGCGCTGCTGATCCATCCCGTCGTGGTCGCCGCCGGTTATGGACTCCTGGCGCTCTCCCCGGTCCTCGGCGGCTTCGTGCCCATCTTCACGTTGATCTGGCTGGTCAAGGTCGCCGAGAACGGCATCAACTATTCGCTCATGAATACGACGCGGCAGGCGCTGTTCCTCCCCGTGGACCGCGACTCGAAATACGAGGGCAAGACCGCGATCGACACGTTCTTCTGGCGCTTCGGCGACCTGATCCAGGCGGGCGTCGTCTTCGCCGGGCTGCACTGGCTCGGATGGACGGCCGTGCAGTTCGCATTCCTCAACCTGCTGCTGGCCTTCGCCTGGATCGGCCTGGCGGTGGCCATCGGTCGCAAGTTCGACCAGAAGGCCCGGGAGAACGTCATCAATGTCCCGCCCGAAGCCGGCCGGCCGATTCCCGATCTCGTCTACGCACCTGGCCGGCCGTTTGCGCATCCGGTGTCCGATGACGCTTTCAGCGATGCGGACCCGGGCGACGTGCTGCACCTTGCGGCCCGGCTCGCCGACGGCAGGCCACTGCCGCAGTGGATACGGTTCGACGCGCGCAGGCGCACGTTCAGCGGCGTCGGACCGCAGGAATTGCGCGAGGAGATCCGCATCGCCGTGACGGCCAGCGACGTCGACGGCATGCAGGTCACCAGCTACTTCATGCTGCGGCGAACCTTCGACACCGACGGCTGAGCATTCAACGCGCGACCGGCGCGGAGGCAACGGCCGCGAGCACGGCGTCGCGCCGCGCGAGCAGTGCCTTGCGCGCTCGCTCGCTCAGCAGGTCGCCGAGCGCCGCGTCGAGACGCGCGTCGTCCAGCGCTGCGAGGCGGCGCCGCATTTCGGGTCCCGGCGCGGGTGGCCGGGCCTTCAGGTAGGCGGGCAACGCCTTGCCACTGCCGAACGCCTGCTCGTGGCCCGTCAGCAGCAGCGTCCACTCGCTCGCGTCGTACAGGATCCGGTCCTGCGTGCGCCCTTCGTTGCCGGCCAGGGCGTCGAAGGCGTACATCAGTCCGTACTGCGGTTCGAGCGCGCACCAGCCTCCGCCGTGCAGCGACTGCTGCACGACGTCGGCCTGTGTCACCCACTTCGCGGGCCGCGCCTGCAGGAATCCGCGCTGGCCCTGTACCTCGCGCTCGACGGTGGCCGGCACCAGGCCAAGCTCGAGCAGGCGGTCGAGGCGATAGGCCGCAAGCTCGTGCTTCGTGGCGGTCGCAGTGGTGGCCTGGAACATCGCGGACACCTTGCGGCCGTCCTGCTCGACCACCACATCGAGCACGCCGGGCGCGCGCGGACCCGCGACCGTCACTGTGCCACGGGCGAGCACGTCCTCGATCATGGCCTCGTCCAGCACCGGCGAGGTCACGTACAGCCCCTCGGCTGGAATGTCCGCAGGCGCCGCGCGCTCGCCGGCGTAGATCACCCGGACCTGTCCCTTCTCGAGCAGCAGTGCAGCGGCATTGCCGTGATAGGCCTTGCGATTCATGCCGGCGTCGAGCTTGACGACGCGGCCGTCGAAGCGGGAGGCGACTCGTACGTTGCGCGCGACCGTGTGGCCGATCACGAGGCGCTCGACGCCGAGACCCTCGAGCAGGGGATTGAGGACGTCGGCCTCCGAGCAGGCATTGCAGAGCGCAGCACCTCGATACCAGTTCGGACCCTCGCGCTCGATCCACGGGCTGCTGTCGGCTGCCACGAATCTCTGCACGGCCTCGGACGACGCCATCTGCGCCGCATTGTCGCCGGCCGGCGTGGCCGCGAGTCGCTGCTGCGCGAGCTCGGCCCGGCGGGCGAAGGCATCCTCGGGGCGAACGAGTCCGGCAGTCTCGGCTGCATCGAGCGCGCCGAGGTAGTCCGTCACGGCCGTGCGATACCGCAGGTTGATCTCGGACAGGGACTTTCCCGCCAGCAGAGCCGACGGACCGCCGTGCATGAACAGGGTGTCGTTGATGACGATGGCGACGGGCTGTGACAACAGCCACTGCCCGTACCGGCCGCCCGGCGCGAGCACCGTGCGCTGCCCGAAATAGCCGGGCGGGAACCGCTGGTCGAATGCGGCGCCCGATTCCGGTCCGGATCGAGCCAGCCACTCGGCCCGACGTGCTGCGCGCAGCCCCGTAGGCTCGTCCGCCACGTAGGATGCGAATTCTCCGGGTGTGACGTAGCGGAGATCGCCCAGGATATTCATGGCCTCGTGATTGCCGAGCGTGACATGCAGGCGGCCTCCTGCGGCGGCGGCTTCCTGCTGCAGTCGCATGAGCAGGTCCATGACCTTGCGCGAGTCGTCGCCGCGATCGAGCAGGTCACCGAGACTCACGACGTGCGCGCGGCCGGCCGTCCAGCGGAGCCCCGCGTCGACGACACCTGCCTGCTGGAGCAGGGCGGTGAGCTCCGGGTATGCGCCATGCACGTCCGCGAACGCGATGACGCGCTCGACGCCCTTCCAGGTGGTCTGCGGATCCACGTCTGCATGGCCCGCCCCGGCGGTGCCCAACGCCGCGGATGCGACCACCGCGAGCAGCGACCCGCGTCGCTTGCACCAGTCGAGTGTCTTCATGTCGGTGCGCTCCCGGCGTCAGAACGTTGCGACGTCGCCCTTGTCCACGCGCTGCAGCAGCCGGGCGCGCTGCTGCCAGATCCGTCCGATCTCGCCCCGGGTCAGGCCGAGCTGTACCACGCCGTCTTCCTGCCGGACGCCGCGGTGCACCGACAGGTTCTCACCGGGCGGCATGGGCACGTAGCGGCCGTCCTCGAGCTTCCATTGCGCGACGACGCCGAGCCTTTCCTGCAGCGCTTCGCGGGTCATGGCGCGCAGTCGCTCGACCGTGTCGGCAGGCAGGCGCTTCACGCGCAGCACCTGCCAGGCCTTGCCGCGATCGCTCTCCCCGGATGCGAACGCCACTCCGTTGTCGATCGAGAAGACGCGCGCGCCCTCGGGCGCCCTGGAAATCAGGAAATTTCCGACGTTCGAGTCGCCGTGCTCGATGAGCACCGTGAAGATGTTGAGTTGCCCGATGTGCCGTGCATAGACGGCGTCCGCGGCGAAGCGCACGGGATCGAGCACGTCCGCGACCACGACGATGTCCTGCAGCCAGTACTGCAGCACGCCGAGCACCTCGCTCGAGCCGCGGAACGTCGGCTGCACGTCGGGTGAGTAGCGACGGAAGTCCTCCAGCGGGACCATGCGCAGGGCGGTAGGCGGGACGACGTACTCGGCCGGGTCGAACAGGAATGCCTGCAGCTCGTAGGCGGCGAGGTCATAGCGCGGGACGTTGTTGAAGTCCTCGGCACCAGGCTCGGACTTGCGCAGTTTCACCCGCATCGGCTCGCGTTCGGCGAACGAGATCTCCGCCTTGAGCGTGATGTCGCCCTTGGCCTTCGGTCGGCTGATCTCGGCGCTGACGATCCTGAACGGATCTTCCCGCAGCATGCGTTCGAGCTCGGGCACCGGCAGCGTGATGTTGGCGTCCTGCGCGCGTGCTCCATCCGGCCATGGGAAGACACCCGCCGCCACGACCAGGGCCACGGCCAGGACGTCCCGAGCCCAGGCCGCTGATCGTCCGGGAGGCGCAGCGCCTCGAATCATGTCGGGACTCCTGCCGGGTCTTCGAAAGTGGCGATGTCGAGGGCGACGATAGTGGCCATGCGCGGTGCCCGCAAGTCACCGGGGCTTCCGTCCCGTGTCGCCTCGCCGCACGCCCATTACGCCCGATGGCCGCGTCGGTCCGCGCGCCGTGCGCAGCGTTGACGGGCCTGCGGGGGACGACTATAAGAGTCGCAGAATAAGTCAGGCCAGCACTCCTGCAGAAGCCATCGCGCATGCGGGGCGTGAGGGCAGAGGCAGGAGGGGATGGGTACGGCCAGGGCGACGGCTGTTCCCCCGTGGTGCAGTCGGGCATGCGGCGGGACCGTAC
Organism: Steroidobacteraceae bacterium; assembly: GCA_018059685.1. Classification (GTDB taxonomy): domain Bacteria; phylum Pseudomonadota; class Gammaproteobacteria; order Steroidobacterales; family Steroidobacteraceae; genus RPQJ01. The sequence goes on from JAGOXN010000230.1 coordinate 4,542, forward strand.
TGCCGGTTGGCGGCAGTTCGATGCTCCGAAATCTTGTAATGGTGGCGTGGCCGCTGCTGGTTCCGCCAACCGAGGTTCGGGCGCAGTCCCCGCCGCAGGACATCGAGCAGATCATCGTGACCGGCTCGCGCATCGCACGACCGGACTTCGAGTCCGCGAGTCCCATCGTCAGCATCACGGCGGATGCCTTCGAGCGGACGGGTTCCACGACCGTCGACACGGTCGTGAGCCAGCTGCCCCAGTTCACGCCCGACATCACCAGCACCTCGAACAACCCAGGGAATGGTGGGCAGGGCAATGTGCAGCTACGCGGTCTCGGGGCGACGTCGACACTCGTCCTCCTCGACGGTCGGCGCATCAT
>JAGOXN010000002.1 GCA_018059685.1 Steroidobacteraceae bacterium
TATGGAAGAGCGCCGGATGCCGGACCAGATGTTCCGCATGGGGTTCTCGCGATTGGTGCGCGGCTTGTCTCGTCATGGCCAGGGAGTCGGCAGCCTGGCGAAAATCTTGCGCGGCACTTGCCCTGAGGCCGTAAACTGTATATAAATACAGTTGCTGTACGTGTATACAGGAGCCGCCATGGACGACCTCACCCCGCGCCAGCGTCAGGTCCTGCGTTTCATCCAGGATGCCGTGCTCCAGCATGGCATGCCGCCCACGCGCGCCGAGATCGCCGAGGCGCTCGGCTTCAAGTCCGCGAATGCGGCCGAGGACCACCTGCGTGCCTTGCAGCGCAAGGGCGTGCTCGAGATCAGGCCCGGCGCCTCGCGCGGCATCGTGCTCAGGGATTCCCTGCGCGAGCAGCTGGGCCTGCCGCTCATCGGCCGCGTCGCCGCCGGCCGTCCCATCCTCGCCGAGGAGAACATCGAGGCGCACTACCAGATCGATCCGCAACTCTTCCAGCCGCGGCCGCACTACCTGCTCAAGGTACGCGGCATGAGCATGAAGAATGCCGGCATCCTCGACGGTGACCTCGTCGCGGTGCACCGCACGCCCGAGGTACGCAATCGCCAGATCGTCGTGGCGCGCCTCGAGAACGAGGTGACGGTGAAGCGTTACCGGCAGGAGGGCGCGGTGGTGTGGCTGCTGCCCGAGAACCAGGACTTCGAACCCCTGCGCGTCGACCTGAAGCACGAGTCGCTGATCATCGAGGGCGTGGTTGTGGGCGTGGTGCGACAGGAGGCGGGCCGGGCGTGACCACCGGCGCATCGCCATGGCCTTCGACGACCTGCTGCGCCACCCGGCGCTCTGGCGAGCCTGTGAACGGGACGGGGCGACCCACGCACCCGGGTTGTCCACCGGTTTCGCCGCGCTCGACCGCTGCCTGCCGGGTGGCGGCTGGCCACGGCAGGGGCTGGTCGAAATCCTCACGGATCGCTACGGCATCGGCGAGCTGAGCCTGTTGATGCCCGCGCTCGCCGCGCTGTGCGGCACCGGGCAGGACGGTGGCTGGCTTGCCTGGGTATCCCCGCCTTACCAGCCTTATGCACCGGCGCTGGCGGCGTGCGGCATCGACGTGCGCCGGCTGCTCGTCGTGCGTGCACAGCCTGCCGAATGGGCCATGGAGCAGGCACTGCGCTCGGGTGCCTGCGATGCCGTGCTCGGCTGGGCGGCCTTCCGCGATTCCAGGGCGCTGCGCCGGTTGCAGCTCGCCGCCGGGCAGGCACGGTGTCTCGCCGTGATCTTCCGGCAATTACACGCGGCCGGGGAGCCGTCGCCGGCCGTGTTGCGCCTCGCGCTCGGAGTCGGTCAACGCGGTCTCGAGGTGCGCATCCTGAAGAGCCGCGGCGGACGGGTGACGAGCGTGTGGCTCGGTGGACTCGCCACGGCGACGCAAGCGCTCGCGCACTGACCATGTCGTCGCGCAGGCCGCAGCGGGCGCAGCCCGCAGTCCTTCCGTCACTCGTCTCCGAGCGACCCGGTCTCCGGGTTGCAAAAGGCAACGGATGCCGCGACGGCGTGCCGGCACGCGCGAGTGACGAACTGTGGCTCGCGGTGCACCTGCCGCATTACGTGCTCGAGTCGCTGCACCGGCCGGGCGTGCACGGGAATGAGGCTGTTGCGCGCGCCGGCTGCGTGGCGAGCGTGGTCGTGGACATCGAGCGGCAGGGCAAGGTGGTCTGCGCCTGCGATGCCGCGGCCGCGGCGGCCGGCATCGCGCCCGGCATGGCGATCAATTCCGCGCTCGCGCTCGCACCCGCGCTGCGCGTGCTGGCCCGCGAAGCGCATAGCGAACGTGCGCTGCTCGAGGCGGTCGCGGTGACCATGTCGGAGTTCACTCCGCGTGTCGTCCTCGAGCGGCCCGATGAGGTCCTGCTCGAAGTGCGCGGCAGCCTGCGGCTGTTCGGCGGTGTGCGGCGACTGTGCGCGCAGGTGCGCGCGCGGCTCGAGTCCCTCGGCGTCCAATCGCGACTCGCGCTCACTCCCACGCCGCTCGCCGCGCTCTGGTTCGCGCGCACGGGCGAGGAGGTGGCACTGCGCCGTGTGGACGAGCTCCCGGGCCGTCTTGCACCGCTGCCGCTCGAGTGCACGCGCTGGCCGGCACGCAGCCTGCAGTCGCTTGCGACCATGGGCGTGCGCACCGTCGGTGATTGCCTGCGCCTGCCGCGCGACGGCTTCGCGCGCCGTTTCGAACCGGGCCTCCTGCGTTCGCTCGATCGCGCCGTTGGTCGCGTGCCCGATCCGCGCGCGACCTTCGTGCCCGGCGAACGGTTCGTGGCGCGCCGCGACCTCGAGCCCGAACTTGCCGACGCCGGACAGCTCGGCCGCGTGGTCGAGCCGCTGCTCGTGGAGCTGTGCGCATTCCTGCAGCGGAGAGGGCAGGGCGTGCAGATGCTCGAACTGCGGCTCGAGCATCGCGAGGCACCCGTCACGAAGCTGCGGTTGCGGTTCGTCGAGCCGGTGGCCCAGGCGCGGCGGATCGCCGGACTGCTGGATGAGCGACTTGCCCGCGTGGTGCTGCCGGAGCCGGTGCGCGCCCTCGGGTTGCGCAGCGGGCGGCTGGCCGAGGTGCGCGAGCATTCCGTGGATCTCTTCGCGCTGGATCGACGTCGCTCGTCGGGCGTGCCACAGCTCGTCGAGCGCCTGCGCGCACGCCTCGGCGCGGAGGCCGTGCAGGGGGTCGGCATCGTTCCGGAGCATCGACCCGAGTCGGCCTGGCGTATCGCCGAGCCCGGAAGAGGGGGAAAAGGGGACATTCAGATTTTTGACGAAGCTCTTCGTCAAAAATCGGAACGTCAAAAATCGGAACGTCAAAAATCTGAATGTCCCCTTTTCCCCCTCTTCCGTCCGCTGTGGTTGCTCGCCGAGCCGCAACTGCTCGGTGGCGATGAACGACCCCGCTACGAAGGCGTGCTCGAGATCGAAGAGGGTCCCGAGCGCATCGAATCGGGCTGGTGGGACGGCCACGACGTCAGGCGTGATTACTACGTGGCGCGCACGCAGGCCGGTGTGCGGCTCTGGGTGTTCCGCGAACGCACGCCGGAGCGTCGCTGGTTCCTGCACGGCATCTTCGGCTGAGCGGCCGATGAGCTACGCCGAGCTCCATTGCCTCAGCAACTTCAGCTTCCTGCGCGGCGCCTCGCATCCGGAGGAACTGGTCGGGCGCGCGGCTGACTCGGACTATGTCGCGCTCGCCATCACCGACGAGTGCTCGGTCGCCGGTGTCGTCCGCGCACACGTGGCGGCGCGCGACCGGAAGTTCAAGCTGATCGTCGGCAGCGAGTTCCGCCTCGCGGACGACCTGCGTTGCGTGCTCCTCGCCACGAGTCGCCGCGGCTATGGACAGCTCTGCAGGCTCGTGACGCGCGCGCGTCGCGCGGCCACCAAGGGACAGTACCGGCTCGTCCGCGACGATTTTCTCGCGCAAGCAGCGGGCGAAGGGGCGGGGGAGGGGTCGTCCCTGTCCGACTGCCTCGCACTCTGGCTGCCAGGCCTCGGGCCGGATTCCGCCGAGGCGTCCTGGCTCGCCTCGATCTTTCCCGGCCGCCTGTGGATCGCCGTGGAGCTGCTCACCACCGGCCACGACCGCCGTCGCCTCGCGACCCTGCAGCAGCTGGGACGCGCGCTCGGCCTGCCGCTTGTGGCCGCGGGCGACGTGCACATGCACGTGCGCGGCCGGCGCGCGCTGCAGGACGTGCTCACGGCGACGCGGCTTCGCACGACCGTCGACCGGGCGGGATACGCCTTGCATCCGAACGGCGAGCGGCACCTGCGGCCGCTCGCCCGCCTGCAGGAACTCTATCCGCGCGAACTGCTCGAGGCGACGCTCGACATCGCGGGGCGCTGCGCGTTCTCGCTGGACGAACTGCGCTATGAGTATCCCCGCGAGATCGTGCCCGAGGGGGAAACGGCCGCGAGCTGGCTCGGCAAGCTCACGCGGGAAGGCGAGCGCCGGCGCTGGCCGGCGGGAACGCCAACGCAGGTCGCGCAGGCCGTCGCGCGCGAGCTCGCGCTCATCGCCGAGCTGCGCTACGAGGCGTACTTCCTCACCGTGCACGACATCGTCAACTACGCACGCTCGCGCGACATCCTCTGCCAGGGCCGCGGCTCGGCGGCCAACTCGGCCGTGTGCTACTGCCTCGGTATCACCGAGGTCGATCCCGCACGCATGTCGTTACTCTTCGAGCGGTTCATCTCGCGCGAGCGCAACGAGCCGCCCGACATCGACGTGGACTTCGAGCACGAGCGGCGCGAGGAAGTGATCCAGTACGTCTACGCGAAGTACGGCCGGCATCGCGCGGCCCTTACGGCGACCGTGATCTGCTACCGGCCGCGCAGTGCGTTGCGCGACGTCGCGAGGGCGCTCGGCCTCGACCCGCTGCAGGTGAACGCGCTCGCGCGTTCGATGCAGTGGTGGGACGGCTCGAGCATCGACGAGGGGCGCGTGCGCGAGGCGGGCCTCGATCCGGCAAGCCCGGTGCTCGCCCGGGTGATCGCCCTCGCCCGCGCGCTGCTCGGCTTCCCGCGGCACCTCTCGCAGCACGTGGGCGGTTTCGTCATCGCACGCGACCTGCTCGAGGAACTCGTGCCCGTGGAGAACGCGGCGATGCCGGAGCGCACCGTCATCCAGTGGGACAAGGATGACCTCGACGCGCTCGGCCTCCTCAAGGTCGACCTGCTCGGGCTCGGCATGCTCGCGGCCATCCGTCGCAGCTTCGACCTCATCGAGGGTCTCGGCGGACCGCGCTTGACGCTCGCGACGGTGCCCGCCGAGGACCCGGCCGTGTACGAGATGATCGGCCACGGCGACACCATGGGCGTGTTCCAGATCGAGTCGCGCGCGCAGATGGCGATGCTGCCACGCCTGAAGCCCGCCACGTACTACGACCTCGTGATCGAGGTGGCCATCATCCGTCCCGGACCGATCCAGGGCGACATGGTGCACCCGTACTTGAGGCGCCGCGCCGGCCTCGAACCCGTCACCTACCCCAGTCCCGAGGTCGAGGGGGTGCTGAATCGCACGCTCGGCGTGCCGATCTTCCAGGAGCAGGTGATGCAGCTTGCGGTCGTCGCCGCGGGCTTCACGCCCGGCGAGGCGGACCAGCTGCGCCGCGCCATGGCCGCGTGGAAGCGCAAGGGGGGCTTGAGCCACTTCGAGGAGCGGCTCATCCGCGGCATGCGGGAGCGTGGCTACGCCGAGGAATTCGCGCAGCAGATCTTCCGGCAGATCCTCGGCTTCGGCGAGTACGGCTTTCCCGAGTCGCACGCCGCGAGCTTCGCGCTGCTCGTCTACGTCTCGGCCTGGCTCAAGCGTCACGAGCCCGCGGCCTTCGCCGCGGCGCTGATCAACAGCCAGCCGATGGGGTTCTATGCACCGTCGCAGCTCGTGCAGGACGCGCGCCGGCACGGGGTCGAGGTGCGGCCGGTAGATGCGCGGGTGAGCCAGTGGGACTGCACCCTCGAGCGGTGTGCGGACGGCGGTGCGGCGCTGCGCCTCGGCCTGCGCCTGGTGAAGGGCCTGTCACGGGCCGCCGCGGAGCGGCTGGTCACGGCGAGGCAGGCGGCGGAATTCCCGGGCGTGCAGGAACTCGCCGGACGCGCGCGGCTCGACCGCCGCGAACTCGGCTGCCTCGCCGCCGCTGGTGCGCTCGAGGGACTCGCGGGGCATCGCCACCGCGCGGCCTGGAACGTCGCCGGCATCGAGGCGCCCCTGCCGCTCATGCCGCAGCCGCGCATCGCGGAAGGCATCCCGCTGCTGCGGGCGCCGCGCGAGGGCGAGGACATCGTGGCCGATTACGCCCACGCGGGGCTCACGCTGCGACGCCATCCGCTCGCCCTGCTGCGCGCGCGACTCGACCAGCGCCGCATCGTGACCGCGGCACGGCTGCGCGAGTTGCCTGACGGCTCGACGGTGCGCACGGCGGGGCTCGTGATCACGCGCCAGCGGCCAGGCAGCGCCATGGGCGTCACCTTCGTGACGCTCGAGGACGAGACCGGCCATGTGAATCTCATCGTCTGGCGCGACGTGGCCGAGCGCCAGCGGCAGGCGCTCATCGCCTCGCGCCTGATGGGCGTGGCGGGAAAACTGCAACTCGAGGGCGAGGTGCTGCACGTGATCGTGCACCGGATCGTGGACCTCTCGCGCTGGCTCGGGCGGGTCGCGGCGCCGTCCCGCGATTTCCACTGAACCGCACCAGGGCGGGCGCCGGTCAACGCCTGCGCGGCGGCTTGCGACCGTCCCCGATGTCGTAGTCGTCGAAGTCGCTCAGCAGCTCCGACGTGCGCTTCTGCTCGAGCAGCCGCTCGAGCTTGCGCCACGCAGGTTCCGTGCCCCGTACCGCTCCGCGCTTGCGCTTGTCGAGGTCCTGCATGAGCCGGTCCACGTCGAGCGACTCGTCGCCGCTCGCGACGTCGTCGGCGTCTTCGTCTTCGAATTCGTCGGACTCAGGCTTCTCGACCATCGAAGGACCCAGGGGTGATCGTCGGACGCGATCTGCGGCTTCTTATACTTCGACGACCCGACACGGGCAAGAGCAGTTCTCGCCCTCCGCCTCAGTGGAGGAGGCTCGCCATCTTCCGCCGGTAAGTCGCGACCAGTTCGTGACCCTCACCGAGCATCTCGAACACTCCCAGCAGGCTGCGCCGCGCGCGGTCCGCGTCGAAGGTCCGGTCACGTCGCATCAGCTCGAGCCACTCCGCCAGTGCGGTGGCGTATTCGCCGGCGAGCGCATGGTGCGCCGCGAGCGCATGCCGTGACGCCGAGTCCGCAGGGTCCCGCGCCAGCGCATCGCGCAGAGCCATCACGTCCGGTCGGGCCACGGCCGCGGCGAGGATTTCGACCTGTGCCCGCAGGGCCCCGAGATTCCGGTATCCCGGATCGAGCGCCGCGAGACGGTCGAGCGCGGACGATGCGGCGACCGGGTCGCGGAACGCCACCCGCACCGAGACCAGTTCCGCGAGGAGGGCGGCGTCGCCCGGTCTCGCGGCCAGGGCACCGTCGATCGTCAGCACGGCGGCGGCCAGGTCGCCTTGACGCACGAGCCGCCGTGCCTCCTCGAGCACCCCGCTGTCCGCCGTCCCGACGTACTTGTCGAGCAGGGCACGTATGACGTGCTCCGGCTGCACCCCGACCAACTGCTCGACCGCGCGACCCTGGTGGAACAGCATCACGGTCGGGATGCTGCGGATGCCGAAGTGGCTGGCCGTCGCCGGCTGTTCGTCGGTGTTGAGCTTGGCGAGGGTGAAGCGGCCCGCGTAGTCATCGGCGATGCGCTCGAGCAGCGGCATCAACGTCCGGCAGGGGCCGCACCATGGCGCCCAGAAATCGACCAGCACGGGGCGGGAGCTTGAGCCATCGACGACGGTCGCCGCGAAATTCGCGTCGGTGACGATCACCTTCCAGGGAGCATCGGTCATGGTTGCCTCACGCACGCGGGAGCGGAATTGTCCGGAGCGGGCCGCCTGCCGGCAAGTGAGACCGTCCGTTATACTCGCGCGGCCGCCCGTGCGGTGAGTGATGCGAGTCAAGGTGAATGAAGGTCAGAAGTTTCGACAGGCCGCGCCTCTGGGCGGTGACGGTTGGTGCGGTCCTGTGTGGCGGATTCAATGGCGTCGCGCTCGCGGAGTGGACGGGCAAGGGTGAGCTCGGAGCGTCGTTTGCCAGCGGTAACAGCGAGAACGAATCGGTGAACGCCGCGCTCGGGATCGGCGTGACGTTGGACAGGTGGACTCACAAGCTGGGTTTCGCGGGTAACTACGGCAGCGACGGACGTGTCACGACGGCCCAGCGCTGGGAAGTCCGCGGCCAGTCGAACTACGACATCACCGGACGGGCCTACTGGTTCGGCGCCGGCCGTTACGAGGACGACCGGTTCAGCGCCTACGATTTCCAGTCGACCGTTGCGACCGGTCTGGGGTACAAGCTCATCGACTCGGAGCGCACCAAGCTCTGGGTGCAGGGCGGTCCGGGCTATCGCTACGCGGAGTTCAACGAAACCGGTGAGTCGGAGGACGGCGTGATCTTCCGCGGCGACCTCGGGTTCGATCACCAGTTGACCGGGACGACCAAGATCGTCGAGCGGTTCCTGGTCGAGACCGGTTCGGAGAACACGTACCTGCAGAACGACCTCGGCCTGGAGGTGACGATCGAAGGTGCGCTCGGACTGCGTGTCGGGTACCAGGTCCGCCACAACACCGAGACACCGCCCGGCATCGACAGGACGGACACCCTGACGACGGTGAGCCTCATCTACGAGACGAAATGAGCCGCCCGGCGCGGCTGCGAGGACCATCACCATGGACCGATCCGCAGGCGATGCAACCGCGACGGGCTTCCTGTACAGCGATGCGGCCGACCTGCAGACGCCGGTCGGCCGCGCCATCAACGGCGACTTCCTCGCGGACGAGGAGGGCGTCGTGCGGCGGCTCGCGACGGCCGCGCGTCTCGACGACGCGACGTCGGCGACGATCCAGGCCACGGCTGAGCGCCTGGTCGCCGCCGTGCGCGCCGCGCCTGCCGGGCGCAAGACGGGGCTCGATGCGTTCCTGCGCCAATACGACCTGTCATCGCAGGAAGGGGTCATCCTCATGTGCCTCGCCGAGGCACTGCTGCGCATTCCGGACGACGAGACCGCCGACCGGCTGATCGCGGACAAGCTCCGGGCCGGCGACTGGGCGAGCCACCTCGGCGACAGCCAGTCGCTGTTCGTCAACGCGTCGACCTGGGGCCTGATGCTGACCGGTCGCATCGTGAGGCTCGACCCGGGTGATCTCGCCGCGCCATCGGGCGCGATGTCGCGCGTGGTCGGACGGATCGGCGAGCCCGTCGTGCGCACGGCGATGCGCCAGGCAATGCGCATCATGGGTCACCAGTTCGTCATGGGGCGCACGATTGCGGAGGCGCTCGACAACTCCCTGTCGGGCACCAACCGGCGCTACCGCTACACCTTCGACATGCTCGGCGAGGCGGCGCTCACGGTCGCGGACGCGGACCGCTACTTCGAGGCCTACGCCAAGGCGATCGGCGCCCTGAAGGCCCGCGTCGGGGAGTATCCGGACGTCGAGGCACGGCCGAGCATTTCCGTCAAGCTCTCGGCCATGCATCCGCGTTTCGAGCGGGCGCACCGCCGCCGCGTGCTGGCGGAACTGGGACCACGGCTCGCGGCTCTTTGCGTCGCGGCCCGTGACGGCGGCATCGCGCTCACGCTCGACACCGAAGAGTCGGAGCGGCTCGAGCTCACGCTCGAGCTGCTCGATTCGGCCTGCCGCGATCCGCGGCTCGATGGCTGGTCGGGATTCGGCATCGCGGTCCAGGCCTACCAGAAGCGCGCGCCCGCGGTCCTGCGCTACCTCATCGATCTCGCCCGCGAGACCCGCCGCGTCCTGCACGTGCGCCTCGTCAAGGGCGCCTACTGGGACAGCGAGATCAAGCGTGCGCAGGAGCGGGGCCTGCCGGGGTATCCCGTCTATACCCGCAAGCCGAACACGGACGTGGCGTATCTCGCCTGCGCGCGCCTGATTCTCGAGCAGGGGTCCGGGCTCTATCCGCAGTTCGCCACTCACAATGCGCACACGGCCGCCGCCATCCTGCATCTCGCGGAGCGCACGCGGCGGGAGTTCGAGTTCCAGCGGCTGCATGGCATGGGCGAGGATCTCTACGCAGAGCTCACCCGCAGGGACGGGCTCGCGATGCCTTGCCGCGTGTATGCGCCGGTGGGCGAGCACGAGGACCTGCTGCCGTACCTCGTACGGCGCCTGCTCGAGAACGGCTCGAACACCTCCTTCGTGAACCGCATCGTCAACGAGAGTGAGCCGATCGAGCAGATCGTCGCGGATCCGGTGCGCCTGGTGGATGGCTCGGCGCGGGTCGCGCATCCGCGGATCCCGCAGCCGGCGGACATCTACCAGCCGGAACGGCGCAACTCGCGCGGCCTGCAGCTCGCCGACGGTGCGGTGCTCGAGGATCTCGCGGCGCGCATGCAGCGCGTCGCGCGGCGACCATGGGTCGCGAACCCCGTGGTGTCCGGGCAGGATCTCGACGGGCCAGCGGAGCCGGTGCGCAATCCGGCGGACACCGCGCAGATCGTGGGCACGGTCTGTACTGCCACCGCGGACCACGTGAACTCGGCCATCGCCGCCGCTGCGCGGGCGCAGCCGGCGTGGGATGCCGCGGGCGCCGGGCAGCGCGCGGCCGTCCTCGACCGCGCCGCGGATCTCTTCGACGCCAACCTCGAGGAGCTCGTCTGCATGTGCGTGCGGGAGGCCGGCAAGACGGTGCCCGACAGCATCGCGGAAGTTCGCGAGGCCGTCGACTTCCTGCGCTACTACGCGGCGCGTGCCCGCGTCGACTTCGGCGCGCCATTGCGCATGCCCGGCCCGACGGGCGAGAGCAACGAGGTCTCGCTGCACGGCCGCGGCGTGTTCGCCTGCATCAGTCCGTGGAACTTCCCGCTCGCCATCTTCACGGGCCAGGTGGCGGCGGCACTGGCGGCCGGAAACACCGTGGTCGCCAAGCCGGCCGAGCAGACGCCACTCGTCGCCGCGCAGGCAGTGCGCCTGTTGCTGCAGGCGGGCGTGCCGCCGGACGTGCTGCACTTCGTGCCAGGTGACGGTGCCATCGTCGGTGCCCGGCTCGTCGCGGATGCGCGCGTGGCGGGTGTGGCCTTCACCGGCTCGACCGAGACGGCGCACCTCATCCACCGCGCGCTCGCGGCGCGCGAGGGCGCCATCCCGGTGCTCATCGCCGAGACCGGCGGCCAGAACGCCATGATCGTCGACAGCTCGGCGCTGCCGGAGCAGGTGGTGCTCGATGCGGCGTACTCGGCGTTCAACAGCGCGGGACAGCGGTGTTCGGCACTTCGGGTGCTGTGCGTGCAGGAGGACATCGCGGCCAAGGTGCAGCGGCTGCTGGCCGGCCACATGAACGAACTGGTCGTGGGGAACCCGGCGCTGCTCGCGACCGACGTCGGCCCGGCGATCGATGCCCAGGCGCGCGACGTGCTCGAGCGGCACGCCCGCGAGATCGCCCGGGGGGCGCACTGGCAGCATCGCTGCACGCTCGGTCGCGAGATGGAGCGTGGCACCTTCGTGGCGCCGCTCGCGGTCCAGATTGACTCGCCAGGCGTGCTCGCGCGGGAGGTCTTCGGCCCGATCCTCCATGTGGTCACCTATCGGGCGCGGGACCTCGAGGCGCTCGTGGACGCGATCAACGCCACCGGCTACGGGCTCACCTTCGGCATCCACAGCCGCATCGACAGCACCGTACAGCGGGTCGCGGCCCGTGTCGCGGCGGGCAACGTCTACGTCAACCGCAACATGATCGGCGCCATCGTCGGTACCCAGCCTTTTGGCGGCTGTGGCCTGTCGGGCACGGGTCCCAAGGCGGGCGGTCCACGCTACCTGCACCGCTTCGCGCATGAGCGCACCCTCACGATCAACACCTCGGCGGTCGGCGGCAACGCGTCGCTCCTCGCGATGGAGTGAACGCGGGATCGAACGCATGAGCCTGAGCGTTCTAGATATCTTCAAGATCGGGCTCGGACCCTCGAGCTCGCACACGATGGGCCCGATGAACGCGGCCTGCACCTTCGTCGACGACCTCGCCACGCGCGGCCTGCTCGGGCGGACCCAGCGCATCGGCGCCCAGGTCTACGGGTCGCTCGCGCTCACCGGCAAGGGGCACTGCACGGACCGCGCAATCCTGCTCGGCCTCGAAGGGCAGCGGCCGGACGCCATGGATCCGGCGCAGATCGAACCCGCCCTGCAGCGCATCCGCGCACAAGGTCGCCTGCGTCTCGGCGGGCGGCGGGAGATCGAGTTCGACGAGCCGATGGACCTGCTGTTCCACCGCGACCAGACGCTCCCGCTGCATCCGAACGGGCTGCGCTTCACTGCGCTGGATGAGGCCGGTGCCGTACTGCACCGCGAGGAGTTCTACTCGACGGGCGGCGGGTTCATCGTGCGCGCATCGCAGTTCGGGGTCGCGGGGGAGGAGGGCCGGCCGGTCGAGCCCCCGTACCCGTTCGCAACGGCACGCGAACTGCTGCAGGCCTGCCGCGACCACGGTCTCGAGGTGCACGAGCTCGTGCTCGCGAACGAGCGGGCGCACCGCGCAGAAGTGCAGACGCGCGCCGCGCTGCTCGGGATCTGGTCGGTGATGAACGAATGCATCGAGCGGGGTTTCCGCGGCACGGGTCTCCTGCCCGGAGCGCTCAAGGTCCGCCGTCGCGCGGCGCGCCTGCACCGGATGCTGGTGGAGTCGTCCGAGGCCCGGCCACTCGACGCGATGGACTGGGTCAACGCGTTCGCGCTCGCGGTCAACGAGGAGAATGCGGCGGGCGGTCGCGTCGTCACCGCGCCCACGAACGGCGCGGCCGGCATCGTTCCGGCCGTGATCGCCTACTACCGCCGCTTCGAGCCGGGTGCGAGCGACGACGGCGTCGTGCGCTTCCTGCTGGTCGCCGGTGCCATCGGCATTCTCTACAAGCGCAACGCCTCGATCTCGGGCGCCGAAATGGGCTGCCAGGGCGAGGTCGGCGTCGCCTGCTCGATGGCGGCCGGAGGTCTCGTGGCGGCCCTGAATGGCACCAACGAGCAGGTCGAGAACGCCGCCGAGATCGGCATGGAGCACAACCTCGGCCTCACCTGCGACCCGATCGCCGGCCTCGTGCAGATTCCCTGCATCGAGCGCAACGCGATGGGCGCCGTGAAGGCGATCAATGCCGCACGCCTGTCGATGCGCGGCGACGGCACGCACAAGGTGTCGCTCGACCAGGTGATCGCGACCATGCGGCAGACGGGCCGCGACATGTCGGTGATCTACAAGGAGACGAGCCAGGGCGGGCTGGCCGTCAACGTGCCCGAGTGCTGAACCGGGCGGAGGCCTGAACAATGGACCAGACGGGACGGGTCGTGGTGGTGACCGGCGCATTCGGGGCGCTGGGGTCGGCGGTCGCGCGTGCATTCGCCGCGCGCGGCGCAAGGGTGGCGCTGCTCGACGTCGCGCCGCAGCCTGCGCCGCCGCTGCGTGCGGAATTCGGCAACGGCCACCTGCTGCTCGGCGGCGTCGACCTGAGCGAGATGGAGGACACCCGCAAGGCCATGGCGGCGGTCGCGATGCGCTTCGGTGGCATCGACGTGCTCGTCAACGTCGCCGGCGGCTTCCGCTGGCAGACGCTCGCGGACGGCGAAGTCGAGACCTGGGACCAGCTCTACTCGATGAACCTGCGCACGGCCGTCGTGAGCTGCAAGGCGGCGCTGCCCGCGCTGATCGAGCGCGGCCGCGGCCGCATCGTCAATGTCGGTGCGGGCGCCGCGGCGAGGGCGGCCGCGGGCATGGGCGCCTATGCGGCGTCGAAGTCCGGGGTGCAGCGCCTGACGGAGAGCCTGAGCGAGGAGGTCAAGGACCACGGCATCACCGTCAATGCGATACTGCCCGGCACGATCGATACGCCACGCAACCGGGCCGACATGCCGGACGCGGACTTCAGCCGCTGGGTGCAGCCCGAAGGTATCGCCGAGGTGATCGTGTTCCTCGCGTCCGAGGCTGCGGGCGCCGTCACCGGCGCGGCGATTCCGGTGGCGGGACGAGGCTAGACGACGTTTTTCGGGTAGTCGAACTCGGCTTCCCGACCGCTTTGCCAGTCGAGGTCGGCCCAGTCCGCGACGTCGAACTCGGCGGTGAAGATGGCGCAGGTCGGCATGTTGTCGATCTGGTCGCCCGCGGAGAGCCGGTTCGCGAAATCCGTGATGCCGGGATTGTGGCCGAAGACCATCAGGTGCCGCGACGTGCCGCCGAGCTCGCGGATCACCGCGAGCATTTCCACCGGGCCCGCGAGGTAGAGGCGCTCGTCCTGGCGCACCCGGGCCGCCGGCACCTTGAGGTCGCGCGCCATGATGGAGGCGGTCGTGAGGGCACGCACCGCGGGGCTCGTGAGGACGAGGTCCGGCTTGAGCTTGCGCGCGCGCAGCCGCCGCGCCATTTCCGGCGCGTCGCGCTGGCCGCGCCGGTTGATCGGCCGGTCCCAGTCGGGCTGGCCCGGAAGCGACCAGTCCGACTTGGCGTGTCGCACCAGCGTGAGACGCCTCACTCGCCTCGCACCTCGACCCGTCCATCGACGACGCGGGTTTCGTAGCGGCGGACGGCCTCGTATGCGGGCGGCGTCAATGCCGCGCCCGAGCGCAGCGAGAAGCGTGCACCGTGGCGCGGGCAGACGACCTCGTGGTTCTCGACGACGCCCCCCGCGAGGCCACCGCCGTCGTGGGTGCACACGTCTTCTATGGCGAAGTACTCGCCGTCCACGTTGAATACCGCGACCAGGGCGCCATCGACCTCGACCGTGGCGTAGTCGCCGGGCGGGATCGCCGAGGCAGGCGCGACCGCGATCCAGCTCACATCATCCCCGTCTGCAGTCGTGCCGCCTCCGACATCATCGACGGGTTCCACGGCGGATCGAACACGAGTTCGACGTCCGCGCGCTTGACCGTCGGGATGACCTCGACCTTGTCGCGCACGTCCTGCACCAGCACCTCGCCCATGCCGCAGCCGGGCGCGGTCAGGGTCATGGTCACGGCCACGATGCGCCCGTCGTCCTCGGGCGTCACCTCGCATGAGTAGACCAGGCCGAGGTCAACCACGTTGATCGGGATCTCCGGGTCATAGCAGGTCTTCATCTGCCGCCACGCGAGCTCTTTCACGTCTTCGTCGCTCGCGTTCGGCGGGAGCTGCGGCACGTCGCCCGCTTCCTTCCCGATCGCGTCCCCGTCCTTGCCGGCGATGCGGAACAGGTTACCCTCGACGTACACGGTGAAGCTGCCGCCGAGGGCCTGGGTGATGAAGCCTTCCTGGCCAGTGCGCAGCTTCACGGGGATTCCCGCCGGGACCATGATCGCGTCCACGTCGCGCGTGAGGCGGACCGGTTCGTTGTCAGCTCGATACACGTTCGGCTCCGGACCCTGCGGTCACTCGGTCGAGACCGGCGCCGCCTCGCGATGGAGCGCGGCGTCCAGCGTATGCCAGCACAGGCTTGCGCACTTCACGCGCGCGGGGAACTCACGTACACCCGAGAGCGCCCCGAGCTTGCCGATCGCGGCGACGTCGACCACGGCGTCGTCGCGCGTCAGGAGATCGTGTACGGCCTCGAAGAGCCGTTCCGCGTCCGGCACGCTGCGGCCCTTGATGCTCTCGGTCAGGAGCGAAGCCGAGGCCACCGAGATCGCGCAGCCGGAGCCCTGGAATGCGACGTCGCTGATGGTGTCCCCGTCGAGCTTGACGTAGAGCGTCAGGCGATCGCCACACAGCGGATTGAAGCCCTCCGCGTGCCGGTCCGCATCAGGCATCGGCCGGAAGTTCCGCGGATTGCGGTTGTGATCGACGATCACGTCGCGGTAGAGGTCCTTGAGATCCATCAGCCGAGCATCTCCCGCGCCACGTGGAGCGCATCGACGAGGCGGTCGACCTCCGCGCGCGTATTGTAGAAGGCGAAGGATGCCCGTGCGGTCGCCGGCACCCCATAGAAGTCCATGACGGGCATGGCACAGTGGTGGCCGGTGCGGATGGCGACTCCCTCGTGGTCGAGGATCGTGCCGAGGTCGTGCGGATGGAGGCCCTCGACCGTGAACGAGACGACCGCGGCCTTCTCCGGCGCCGTGCCGACGATGACGAGGCCCGGGAACTCCAGCAGGCGTCGCGTGGCGTACGCGAGGAGGTCCTGCTCGGCCGCCGCGATGCGCTCGAGACCGATGGCTTCGAGGTAATCGACCGCCGCACCGAGTCCGACCGCACCGGCGATGTGGGGCGTGCCCGCCTCGAACCTGTAGGGCAGCGCGTTGTAGACGGTCCGCTCGAAGCTCACTGCCAGGATCATGTCTCCGCCGCCCTGCCAGGGCGGCATGTCGGCGAGCAGGGTCTCCCTGCCGTAGAGCACGCCGATTCCGGTGGGCCCGCACATCTTGTGGCCCGAGAAACAGTAGAAATCGCAGTCGAGTGACTGGACGTCGACCGGCAGGTGCGGCGCGGCCTGTGCACCGTCGAGCAGCACGGGAATGCCACGCTGTCGTGCCGCCGCAATGAAGCGCCGTACCGGCACGACCGTGCCGAGCGCGTTCGATACGTGCGCGAGGGCGACGAGGCGGGTGCGCTCCGAAAGCAGCTGCACGTATGCCTCGAAATCCACTTCGCCCGACCGCGTGATCGGGACCACTCGCAGCTTCGCTCCGGTCTGCTCGCAAACCATCTGCCAGGGAACGATGTTGGCGTGGTGCTCGAGCCACGAGATCAGTATCTCGTCGCCGGGCGCGAGCCGCGGCCGCGCGTAGCTCTGCGCGACCAGGTTGATCGCCTCGGTCGTGCCGCGGACGAAGATTACCTCGCGCGTGGAGCGGGCGTTCACGAAGCGGCGCAGTGTCTCGCGGGCCCCCTCGAACAGGTCGGTCGCCTCCTGGCTCAGGGTGTGCACGCCGCGGTGCACGTTGGCGTGTGTCGTCTCGTAGTAGCGGGAGATCGAGTCGATGACCGACTGCGGACGCTGGCTCGAAGCCGCATTGTCGAGATAGCAGAGCGGCCGGCCGTTCACCCGGCGGCCGAGCACCGGGAAGTCGCGGCGCACTGCCTCGACGTCCAGGTCTCCCGGGCGGCGCGCCTGCGCCCTGGCTGTGGCCGGGGCCGCGCTCATGTCGCCTCCAGCAGCCGCGCGAGGCGCGCGTCGAATGCGTCGTGCACGGCCGCGGCGAAACGCGGCTGGTCCATTCGCGAGAGGACTGCGGCCACGAATGCGCGGGTGAGGGCGCTGCGCGCCTCCTCGACACTCAGGCCCCGCGAGCGCAGGTAGAACACGGCGGCCGGGTCGAGCTGCCCGGTCGTCGCGCCGTGGCTGCACTGGACGTCATCCGCGTAGATCTCGAGCTCCGGCTTGGTATCGATTTCCGCCCCGGGCGTGAGCAGAAGGTTGCGGCTCGACTGTCGCGCGTTCGATTGCTGTGCCCCCTGGTGCACCACGGCCTTGCCGTTGAACACCGCGCGGCCGCGCCCGGCGGCGATGCCGCGGTAGTCCTGCAGGCTCCGCGTGCCCGGTGCGAGGTGATCGACTCGCACGTGCGTGTCGAGGTGGCGCGTACCGTCGGCAAGGAACAGGCCGGTCAGTTCCGCTGCGGCGCCCGGGGCCGCGAGGCGCGCGTGGAGGTCGAGCCTGGCGAGCGAGCCGCCGAGCTGCGCATCGTGCACGACGAGCAGGCCGCGCTGGCCGATCGTCGCGTCGATGCGCTCGATCTGGAACGCCTTCGCCCCCTGCGTCTGCAGGCGATACAGGTGCAGCACCGCATCGGAGCCAACCTCGACGTCGACGAAGGCGTTCACGAAGCGCTCGGTCGCATCGTCCCCGACGTGATGCAGGACGATGCGTGCCTCGCTGCCGGCGGCGGCACGGATGCGGATACGGGGATGCGACATCTGGCCGGTCTCTCCGGAGGCGAGCAGCGTCACCTGCAGGGCCGGCGTCGAACGCGCACCTGATTCGACGTCGATGACGAGGGCGTCCGGACAAAGTGCCGAATTGAGTGCGGTGAACCGTCCCGTGCCGCCATCGGCCGCGACGCGCAGCAGCGCTCCCGGCGCCTCACCGTCGCGGATCGCTTCGGCGAGCGTCCGAACGCGCAGGCCCGCGGGCGGTGCAGCCGTGGGCGAGGCATCGGGAGCGACCTCGCCGTTGAACATCAGGATCCGGTGGTCGGCCAGTGGCGAGGGCACGACGGTGGCGGAAGGCGCGATGCCCGGGGTGGCGACTTGGAATCGGCGGCCCGCCAGTCGCCGCAGGCTCGTGTATTTCCACGCCTCGTCGCGCTCGCCGGGGAAGCCGAGCTCGGCAAAGCGCGCGAACGCCGTGGCGCGCGCGGCCGCGGGCCCTGTTCGGGCCTGCATGGTCTCGAACGCCGCCGAGTAGGCGGCCAGCGCATCGGCCTGCACGACGGCGTTCATGCGACTCGCGCCGCCTCGCGGACCCAGTCGTAGCCGCGCTTCTCGAGTTCGACGGCCAGCGCCTTGTCGCCCGTGCGCAGGATGCGTCCGTCCGAGAGGACGTGCACGTAATCGGGCTCGATGTAATCGAGCAGGCGCTGGTAGTGCGTGACCATCACGATCGCGCGGGAGGGATCGCGCAAGCCGTTCACGCCGTTCGCGACGACGCGCAGCGCATCGATGTCGAGGCCCGAGTCGGTCTCGTCGAGCAGCGCGAGCCTGGGCTCGAGCACGGCCATCTGCAGGATCTCATTGCGCTTCTTCTCGCCACCCGAGAAGCCCTCGTTGACGCCACGGTTGAGGAAGCTCTCGTCCATCTTCATGAGATGCATCTTCTCGCGCACCAGCGCCAGGAAATCGAAGGCGTCGAGTTCCGCCTCGCCACGCTGCCTGCGGATGGCGTTCAGCCCGGCCTTGAGCAGGTAGGCGTTGTTCACGCCCGGGATCTCCACCGGGTACTGGAAGGCGAGGAAGACGCCGGCGCGCGCGCGGTCCTCCGGCGCGAGTGCGAGCAGGTCCTGGCCGAGATACTCGACGCGTCCCCGCGTCACCTCGTAGCCGTCGCGGCCCGCGAGCACGCCCGCGAGCGTGCTCTTGCCGGATCCGTTCGGTCCCATGATGGCGTGCACTTCGCCCGCACGGACCTCGAGATCGAGGCCCTTGAGGATTTCCCGGGCGCCTGCGCGTGCGTGGAGATCGCGAATACTGAGCATGTGTCTGGTTCCACCATTCAGCCGACGGCGCCCTCGAGGCTCACCGACAGCAGGTTCTGGGCCTCGACCGCGAACTCCATGGGCAGCTCCTTGAAGACTGCCTTGCAGAAGCCGTTAACGATCATGTTGACGGCGTCCTCCTCGGAGATGCCGCGGCTGCGGCAATAGAAGAGCTGGTCGTCCGCGATCTTCGAGGTGGTCGCCTCGTGCTCGACCACCGCGCCTGGATTGCGGATTTCCATGTAGGGAAAGGTGTGCGCGCCGCAGCGGTCGCCCATGAGCAGCGAATCGCACTGCGTGTAGTTGCGCGCTCCCTCAGCCGTCGGGAGGATCTTGACGAGGCCGCGGTAGGTATTCTGGCCGCGTCCCGCCGAGATGCCCTTTGAGACGATCGTGCTGCGGGTGTTGCGGCCGATGTGGATCATCTTGGTGCCGGTGTCCGCCTGCTGGCAGTTGTTCGCGAGGGCGACGGAGTAGAACTCCCCGACCGAGTTCTCGCCGGTCAGCACGCAGCTCGGGTACTTCCACGTAATGGCGGAGCCCGTCTCGACCTGCGTCCAGCTGATGCGGGAATTCGCGCCGCGGCACTCGCCGCGCTTGGTGACGAAGTTGTAGATGCCGCCGCGTCCTTCCTCGTCGCCCGGGTACCAGTTCTGCACCGTCGAGTACTTGATGTTCGCACCCGTGAGCGCGACGAGCTCGACGACCGCGGCGTGGAGCTGGTTCTCGTCGCGCATCGGTGCCGTACAGCCCTCGAGGTAGCTCACGTGGCTGCCCTCTTCGGCGATGATGAGCGTGCGCTCGAACTGCCCGGTGTTGGCGGCATTGATGCGGAAATACGTCGAGAGCTCCATCGGACAGCGCACGCCACGCGGGACATAGACGAACGAGCCATCGGAGAACACCGCCGAGTTGAGCGTGGCGAAGAAGTTGTCGGTGTAGGGCACCACGCTGCCGAGGTACTGCTCGACGAGGGCAGGGTGGTCGCGCACGGCGTCGGAGAACGGGCAGAAGATGACGCCGGCCCTGGCGAGCTTCTCCTTGAACGTGGTCGCGACCGAGACGCTGTCGAACACCGCATCCACCGCGACCCCCGCGAGCCGGGCCCGTTCGTGCAGCGGTACGCCGAGCTTTTCGTAAGTGGCGAGGAGTTTCGGGTCGACTTCCTCGAGGCTCTTTGGCCCGTCCTTCTTCTTCGGCGCCGAGTAGTAGGAGATCGCCTGGTAATCGATCGGTGCAATCCGCAGGTGAGCCCATTGGGGCGCCTCGATGCCGACCCAGTGACGGAAGGCGCGGAGACGCCAGTCGAGCATGAACTGCGGTTCGCCCTTCTTGCGCGAGATGAGGCGGATCACGTCCTCGTCGAGACCCGGAGGCATCGTGTCCGACTCGATGTCGGTGACGAAGCCGTGCCGGTATTTCTGGCCGACGATCTCTTCGAGGTCGTTGCTGGTGGTCGACATCGATCAGGCCCTCTGGGCCGGCCGCCAGGACGGCACCGCTTCCTGGCCCGAAAGCTGTGCGAGGCTGATGCCGTCGAGGGAACGGCGGATGGTCGCATTGATGCGCTGCCAGGATCCGCCCGTGCTGCAGACGTTTTCGAGATCGCAGTGGCTGTGATCGCCGCTGCACTCGGTGATGGCGACGGGCCCCTCGACGGCATCGATGATCGCGGCTGCGCTGATGTGCGCAGCGGGCTTCGCCAACTGGTAGCCGCCGTGAGCCCCACGTGTCGAGGTCACGAGGCCTGCGCGGTGAAAACACTTGAGGAGCTTGCTCACGGTGGGCAGGGCGAGGCCCGTGGCCTCGGCAACCTCGCTCGAGGTGCGACGCCGTCCCGCCGACGTGGCGAGACACGCGAGCACCACGGTGCCGTAGTCCGTCAGCTTGCTGATGCGCAACATGGGCCGTTCCTCAATTAGGACGATTTTAGTCCCAATAGCGCCAGAGATCAAAACCCAGACCCGTCCGGACCCGCTGCCGGGAGCACACCGTTGAACCTGCTAGAATTTCGCGGCTCGAATCCGAGCGACCCCGGCCCTGGCCGGGCGCAACCCCCGGAGGACCAGGATGAACCGCGATGATCTCGAGGCTGCCACGCGCGCGTCGGTGGCCGGGGGCCGGGGCGACCCGGGCCCGGCCACGCGGGGGCAGTGCAGGTCTCGCGCCTCGTGACGGCCCACGTCGCATCCGAGGCTGGTGCTGCGCCGGCCACGGCGAACGACATTGCCACGCTGCGGAGCGTTCACTACGCCGTGGACGGCAAGACCGTGTTCCGCGGCCTCGACATCGGCATCCGGCGCCGCGAGGTCACGGCCATCATGGGCCCGAGCGGCACGGGGAAGACCACGCTGCTGCGTCTCATCACCGGGCAGATTGCGCCCGACAGTGGTGAGGTGCTCGTCGACGGACACAGCGTTCCCGCGCTCGGCAGGCGCGAACTCTACGCCCTGCGCCGCCGAATGGGGATGCTGTTCCAGAACAGCGCGCTGCTCACCGATCTCGACGTATTCGAGAACGTTGCCTTTCCGCTGCGAGAGCATGCGCGGCTGCCGGAGCGCCTGGTCCGCACCATCGTGCTGACCAAGCTGCATGCGGTAGGACTGCGCGGCGCGGCCGGCATGCTGCCGCGGCAGCTCTCGGGCGGCATGGGGCGGCGCGTGGCGCTGGCGCGCGCAATCGTCATGGACCCCGACATCCTGATCTACGACGAGCCGTTCGCGGGCCTCGATCCGATCTCGATGGGCGTCGTCCTGCGCCTCATCCGCTCTCTCAATGACGCGCTCGGCATCAGCAGCATCGTCGTGACCCACGACGTGCGCGAGGTCTCGCAGATTGCCGACGCGAGCTACATCCTGTCGGAAGGACGGGTGGTCGCGAGCGGGACGCCCGCGGAGCTGCGCGAGCATCCGTCGCCGATCATTCACCAGTTCATGGAAGGCCTCGCGGACGGGCCGGTGCCATTCCACTACCCGGCGCCGGACTACCACGCCCAGTTGCTCGCGGGCGGGGGCGCACGACGATGAACCTGCTGCGCGAGCTGCTCGCGGCACTCGGCGGATTTCTCGCCCGCGCCGGTGCCATGACCCGGTTCGCCGGACGTCTCCTGCTCCTGGTGCCGTCGGGTTTCCTGCGCCCGAGGCTCGTCGTCGAGCAGGTCTACAACGCGGGGGCGCTGTCGCTCGTGATCATCATGACGAGCGGGCTGTTCGTCGGGATGGTGATGGGGCTCCAGGGCCATGACCTGTTGAGCCGCATCGGCTCCGAGGATTCCCTCGGTACCGGCGCCGCATTGACGCTGCTCAAGGAACTGGGGCCCGTCGTCACCGCGCTGCTGTTCGCCGGCCGGGCAGGGACGGCCCTCGCCTCGGAGATCGGCCTGATGCGGGCCACGGACCAGTTGTCGGCCCTCGAGATCATGGCCGTCGATCCGATGCGCCGGGTCGTATTGCCGCGTTTCCTCGGCGGTACGATTTCCATGCCGCTCCTGACCGCCATCTTCGTGATGGTCAGCATCTACGGCGTGCAGCTCATCGGCGTGCAGTTCTTCGGCATCGACCAGGGCCAGTTCTGGTCGCAGATGCGTGGTGCCGTGGAACTCGAGGATATTCGCGAGGGTCTGATCAAGGGCTTCGTGTTTGGAGTGACCTGCAGCCTGATCGCGGTTTTCGAAGGCTACAATGCCGAGCCCACCGCTGAAGGGGTGGGGCGTGCCACGACGCGGACGGTGGTCATTTCCGCGGTGGCAACCCTCGTTCTCGACTACATCGTTACGGCCATCCTGCTCTGAACCGAGGCGAACATGCGTCAGTCCCGCGCCATCGACGTTTCCACCGGCCTGTTCGTGCTGCTCGGACTGGCGGCGATCGTCTTTCTCGTGACGCAGATCTCGAACCAGGATTTTTCCCTGACCGACGATTCCTACCGCGTGCGGGCCCGGTTCGAGAACATCGGGGGTTTGCGCGTCGGTGCGCCCGTCTCGATGGCGGGCGTCAAGATCGGTCGAGTCGAAGCCATCGGCTTCGACATGAACCTCTTCAAGGCCGTCGTCACCCTGCGCATCGACGGTGAATATGACCGGATCCCGACGGACAGCGACGCGAGCATCTTCACGGCGGGCCTCCTCGGAGGCCAGTACGTCGGCATCTCGCCGGGTGGTTCGGAGCAGGTGCTGCACGACGGGGATCAGGTCGAATTCGTGCAGGACGCGATCGTCCTCGAGAATCTCATCAGCAAGTACCTGTTCAGCCAGGCGGGCAAGGAATCCGGTTCGAGTGCCCCGACGAAGGAGTAGCAGAAGCCGATGCGTAACCATGTCCTGGCGCTGATCGCGCTCGCCGTCACCGCGGGTCCTGTGCTTGCGAGCGGGGCGCCGGCCTACGCGACCCTCGGCCCGCAGGAGCTGATGCAGAAGGTGTCCCAGGACATGCTCAGGGACCTGACGGGTAACCGCGAGGCCCTGCGCAAGGATCCGGCGCAGTTGCGCGCACTCGTCGACCGGCACCTGCTGCCTTACTTCGACACCGATTTTGCCGCTCGGCTGGTGCTCGGCAAGCACTGGCGCACGGCGACCGAGGAGCAGCGCAAGCGATTCATCGATGCGTTCTACCAGTCACTGATGCGCAACTACGGCGACGCGCTGCTCGAGTTCACGGACGACCGCATACGGTTCTTCCCCTTCAAGGGCGACCCGAACGCAGATACCGCCACGGTGCGTACCGAGGTCAAGCGCGACGACGGCACGCCCGTGCCGGTGAACTACAGCCTGCGGCGTACGGAAGCCGGCTGGAAGGCCTGGGACGTGACCATCGAGGGCATCTCCTACGTCAAGAACTTCCGCACCGACTTCGGTGCGGAGATCGACCAGAAGGGACTCGACGCCGTCATCGAGCGGCTCGAGAGCCAGAGTGCCGCACCGGCCGCGGCGCCGCAGGCATCGAAGCAGGCGGCGCGGGGCGGTTGATCATGGCGGCGTTCGGCATCGAACGTGACGGCGAGGATCGGCTGCGCGTGAGTGGCGAACTCGGTTTCGCAACGGCCGCGGCTGCATTGCACGCTGGCTTCGCGCAGCTCGCCTCGCAACGGGAATGGACCGTGGACCTCGGACGGGTCGACTCCGGCGACAGCGCCGGACTGGCCGTGCTGGTCGAGTGGCTCGCCTTCGCGCGGGCACGGGGCGGCGCGGTGCGCTATGAAAACGTGCCCGCGCAGATGCTGGCCATCGCGCGCATCTCGGAACTCGAGGGCCTGCTGCTCGCGCGTTGAGCGGGCAACGTGGACACACGAGCGGCCAGCTACCGCTGGAACTGGCCCGCGCGTTCCGGTTGGTACACGACCTTGAGGATTCTTACCTGGAGCAATCCGCCGCCGGGCCCGGGCCACGAGATCTCGTCACCCTCGCGCAAGCCGAGCAGCGCGCTGCCGACCGGTGCCAGAATCGACACTTTTTCCGCACCGTCGCCGATGTCGCCCGGATAGACGAGCGTCAGCGAGAAATCCTTGCCCGACGACTCGATCCGGAAGGTCACCGTCGAGTTCATCGTGACGACATCGGGTGGCATTTCTGCCGGCTCGACGATATTGGCCCGTCCCAGCTCGGCTTGAAGGTCCTCCCTGTTGGGGAACCGTCGACTGTCGAGGGAGTCGAGCATCTTCTCGAGCCTCGCCGCATCAAGTGAAGATACGGTGATGGGTGGTCTGTGTTCCATGATTGATCATCCTCACGCAGCTATTTCGTCCTGACCAACAGCAATTCGACGGCAGGATGGCGCCAATGAATTCCGCAATCGGGCGGTGCCAGCCCCGGCCGGTGTCCCGGCCGGCCGTCTACTCCCGGCCGCCGGTGATCGACGCGTCGGTCGTCGCCTCGCCTTTTGGGGCCGGTTCAGAGCCTTCCACTCCCTCGCCGCCCGGTTCCTGCAGATTCTCGTCGAATTCCTCGTCGAACTCATCCTCGATGGGCTGCTCGGGCGGGTTACCGTCGAACACCTGGTAGAGGCGCCGCTGCAGGAACGCATCGCGGATGAACGCGTAGCGGTCGAACGTGCGCTCGAGTGTCGCATCGAGCGGCAGCAGCCGCGCGCGCGTGTCCACGGCGTAGAGGGCCAGCGAGAACCAGCGCTCGTTGCTCGAGTTGTACCAGCGGAACGGCAGCACGAATCCGTCGACGAACCGCGACGGCGCGTCGCGTACGGTCGAAGGCCCGAGGAACGGCAGCATCAGGAAGGGGCCCGGCGGCACACCCCAGCGGCCGAGGGTCTGCCCGAAGTCCTCGTCGAAGTGCGGCAGCGGCGTGCCCGAGGCCACGTCGAAGATGCCACCCCAGCCGAGGGTCGTGTTGATCAGGAAGCGCAGCGTGGCCTGTCCGGCCGCGACGGGGTGACCCTGCAGCAGCAGGTTGCCGATGGTCGCCGGATAGGCGAAATTGACGAAGAAATGCCCGACGCCCGTGCGCACCGGTTGCGGCACGGTGGCCTTGTAGGCGCGAGCCGTCGGTCGCAGCGCCGCGCGATCGAACCCTTCGTTGAAACGAAAGACGTCCCGGTTCGCCGGCTCCCAGGGATCGGCGGGGTGGCGATTCGGGGCGGTGGCGCAACCCGAGAGCAACAGGGCGGACAGGACGAGCGCAGCGCACCACGCCGCGCCCGTTCGGCAAACGGGCATTCATGACTCCAGGACCGCGACCTGCGGTGCCACGGGGTCGTTGATTCTACAGGTTGCCGCTACCGGTTCGGAGCCGGCGGGCTCGTGGACCCCTGGCGCTGCAGGCGCGCGCGCTCCTTGGGCAATGCCTCACGCAGTTCCTGCAGGCGCGCGATGAATCGTGCGCGCTGCACCTCGGAGAGACTGGGGACCGAAAGTGCGAGTTCGAGCTGATTGACCGCAAGCGGCAGGTCGCCGCCGAGGATGTGGTACTCCGCCATGTACGAATAAGCGTCGGCCACGTCGCCCGCCGCATTGGCTGCGAGGGCCGTGAGGCGGATCTGCTCCTGCGTCGGCGGCACGTTGTTGAACAGGTCGAGGAGCACTTCATGCGCGCGCTTCGGCCGGCCCGCGCGCAGCAGTGCCTCGGCGTAGCGTACCGTCACGGGGACGTTGCGAGGGGCGAGCTCGCGCGCGCGTTCGAGCGTCTCGAGCGCGGGTTTCACCTGGCCGGCCGCGAGCTGCGCCTGCCCGAGCGCCGTGTGGAACTGCAGCACCTCGGGATGCGCCGCGCGCAGCCGTTCGAAGGTGGCCACCGATGCTTCGGCCTCGCCAGCAGCCAGGCCGGCCAGCGCCTTGCCGTAGATCTGCGCGAGCGTGGCGTCGGGCTCGTTGCCCGTCACCGAGGCGTAGTAGGCGCGTGGGTCGGCGCCCGAGGGGGTCGTCAGTACCCGCACGCGTTCCTTCATCAGCGCATAGCTCAGGGTGTCCCGTGCCGGTACGGCCGGGTACTGCGCCGCGCGTCCCCTGGACTCGGCGATGCGCGCGCTCGTGACCGGATGCGTTCTCAGGAGCTCCGGGACCTGGTCCGGCCCGAGCTGCGTCCTGCGACCCATGGTCTCGAAGAATGCCGGCATCCCGTTCGGATCGTAGCCGGCGCTCGCGAGAATGCCGATGCCCACGCGGTCGGCTTCGTACTCGTTGTCGCGGGTGAAGTTGATCTGCGACTGCGCGGCCATGCCCTGGGCCGCCGTGATCGCTCCCATCGTCGCGTCGCTGCCGCCGCCGGCGGCAGCGCCGATCAGGATGGCCGCCAGGGTGGCTGCCGTCGAGACGAGATTGGTCCGGGACTGGTTCTCGAGACCCCGTGCGATGTGTCGCTGCGTGACATGCGCGACCTCGTGTGCGAGGACGCCGGCGAGTTCGCTTTCATTCGACGTCTCGAGCAGCAGCCCGGTGTGGATGCCGATGAATCCGCCGGGCAGGGCGAATGCGTTGATGGACGGATCGCGGACGAGGAAATAACTGAACTTCCGGTTGCCGTCGTGGGCGAGGCTCGACAGGCGCAGGCCGAGCGACTGCACGTACTCGCCGACCTCGGGGTCCTCGAGCACGCGCCCCGACTCGCGCAGGCCGCGCATCACCATCCGGCCGATGCGCTGTTCGTCCTCGACACTGAGCGTCGCCTGCGCGGCCGTACCCATTTCCGGCAGCTGGTCCTGTACGTCCTGGGCACGAATCGCGACGGGCAAGGCCAGTGCCGCGGCCAGGACGACGCCGGGCAGCAGCAGGCGCATTGCGGGGGCAGGGGGACGGTTCATCGTGGAATTGGACCGGCCCGGGTCAGGACGGTTCCGCGACCGCCCGGCTCGGTGTCACAGCGTCTCCGAGGCAAAGTCGGCGAGGCGCGAGCGCTCACCGCGCAACAGGGTCACGTGGCCGTAATGATTCCATCCTCGGAAGCGGTTCACGACGTAGGTGAGGCCCGAGGTCGTCTCGGACAGATACGGGCTGTCGATCTGCGCGATGTTGCCGAGGCACACGAGTTTCGTTCCGGGACCGGCGCGCGTCACCAGCGCCTTCATCTGCTTGGGCGTCAGGTTCTGCGCCTCGTCGAGGATGATGTAACGGTTCAGGAAGGTGCGGCCACGCATGAAATTGAGCGAGCGGATCTTGATGCGGTTGCGCAGCAGGTCGTTCGTGGCCGCGCGTCCCCAGCTGCCGCCTTCCTGGCTCTGTGTGAGGACCTCCAGGTTGTCCATGAGCGCGCCCATCCAGGGCTCCATCTTCTCCTCTTCCGTACCCGGCAGGAAGCCGATGTCCTCGCCGAGCGGGATCGTGACGCGCGTCATGATGATCTCGCTGAAGCGATTCGTCTCGAGCGTCTGCGCAAGGCCGGCCGCGAGCGTGAGCAGCGTCTTGCCGGTGCCGGCAGGACCGAGGATCGTGACGAAGTCGACTTCCGGGTCGAGGAGCAGGTTGAGTGCGAAATTCTGCTCGCGATTGCGCGCGTTGATGCCCCATACCCCGTGCCGGTCGCTGCGGTAGTCGCGCACGACCTCGAGCACGGCGCTGTCGTTCTCGACGCTGCGCACGATGGCCTCGAGGCCGTGGTCCCCGCCCTGGTGCAGGAACTGGTTCGGCACCCAGTTCGCGACGATGCGCCCCCGGACGCGGTAGTAGGAGCGTCCCTGGTCGTGCCAGGACTCGAGGTTGCGACCGGCGCGATCCCAGAAATTCGCACTCAGCTCCTCGATGCCCGTGTAGAGCAGGTCCGCATCCTCGATGGTCTTGTCGCTGTAGTAGTCCTCGGCGTGGACCCCGATGATTGCGGCCTTGATGCGCAGGTTGATGTCCTTCGACACGAGCGTCACCCGCGATTTCGGGTACTCGCGCTGCAGGGCCACGGTATGGGCGAGGATCGCATTGTCGGCGCCGTGGCCGGGCAGCGTGTCCGGCAGGCCGCTGGTCATGCGCCGGGTCTGGAAGAAGAGCCGCCCGGTGGGTGGCTTCTTGCCACCGTTCACGTACTTGGCCGCCGGCAGCTCGAGGCCCCGGTCGATCTGCTGCTTGCTCGAGCTCGCCATCAGCTCGTCGAGGAAGCGGCTCACCTGCCGTACGTTGCGGGCGGACTCCGAGACGCCCTTCTTTCCCGCATCGAGTTCCTCGAGCACGATCATCGGGATGAAGATGTCGTGCTCCTCGAAGCGGAAGATGCACGTCGGATCGTGCATCAGGACGTTGGTGTCGAGCAGGAATATGCGGCGCTGGGCGGGCTTCTTCTTGGACGGCAACGTGGGGCTCCGGGGCGGTCAGAGTTCGCGGGCGGCGCGAGGACTTCCTCCGCGTGGCCGTTCACCTTCACCTTGCGCCACTCCCGCCGCAGGACGCCTTTCGCGTCGACGAGGAACGTACTGCGCTCCACGCCCATGAACTTGCGCCCATACATGCTCTTTTCCCGGATGACGTCGAAGAGGCGGCACGCCACCCGGTCTTCGTCGGAAAGCAGCGCGAACGGAAAGCCGTGCTTCGCCCTGAATTTCTCGTGCGACGCGACGCTGTCCGGCGAGACCCCGACGATCTCCGTGCCCGCCTTGCGGAACTCGGCATGCAGGTCGCGGAAGTCGATGCCTTCCCGGGTGCAACCCGAGGTGTTGTCACGCGGATAGAAGTAGATGACGAGGTTCCGGCCGGTGGCCGAAGCGGGCTTCCATGCACCGCCGCCGGTCGATGGCAGCGTGAAGGCCGGGATCTTTCTGCCGAGGGCGGCGGTCTTGTCAGTCATTGCGCCTCATGCCTTGAGGGGTTCGAGGATCGCGTCGAGGTTCATGTGGTCGCACAGGTCCATGAATTCCTCGCGCAGGGCCGCGATGTGCACGCGCGTCGGTACGTGGACCACCATGTATACCGAAAACATCGGCGCGCCGGTGTGCGCGGCCGCGTAGGCACGCGTGCTGATGTCGCCGATGTCGATGCCGCGCGAAGAAAAAAAGCCCGCGAGCGCGTGCAGCACGCCCGGCTGGTCGAGGCACACCACGTCGACGGTGTAGGACACCATGTCCGTGCGGGCGGCCCGCGGCTCCGTGCGGCGGCTCGTGACCGTGAGTCCGGAGGTCTCCGCCAGCTTCGCGAGTTCGCCTTCGAGCTTCGCGAGCGTGTGCCAGTTGCCCGCGACCAGCATCAGCATGGCGAACTCGTTGCCGAGCGCGGTCATGCGGCTCTCGAGGATGTTGCCGCCGCAGTCGACCACCACGCGGGTCAGGTCGTAGACGAGACCCGTCCGGTCGCTGCCGATGGCGGAGATTGCGATGAGCTGCTTCATGGTTCCTTCTGGCGCCCGAGTTTAGCGGGACCATGATCGCAGTACACGCGCTTTTCTTGCCTCACACGGCGTCACTTGAGTAGCATCCCGGGCTCAATTGCACAGGGCCACCATGTTCAAGGGCAGCATCCCGGCGCTCGTGACGCCCATGGGCGCCGACGGCGCGATCGATCTCGAGTCCTGGGACAGGTTGCTCGATTTCCATCTGCGCGAGGGATCGGACGGGGTCGTCGTCGGCGGCACCACTGGCGAGTCGCCGACGCTCGGCGAGGCAGAACTCGTGGAGCTCGTGCGTCGTGCAGGTGCGCGGGTCGCGGGCCGGATCCCCGTGATCGCCGGGAGCGGCACCAACGACACGATGCGCAGCGTGGCGCTGTCGCGCGCGGCGGCGGCGGCCGGGGCCGATGCGCTGCTCGTGGTCACGCCGTACTACAACAAGCCCACGCAGGAAGGCCTCTTCCGGCATTTCTCGGCGATTGCCGACGCGGTCAGCATCCCGGTCATCCTCTACAACGTGCCCGGGCGGACGGCCTGCGACCTGCTTCCGGAGACCATCGCGCGCCTGTCGCTGCATCCCAGGATCGTCGGTGTGAAGGAAGCCACGGGCGAGGTCGCGCGCGGCGTCGAGGTGCTGCGGGTCGCGAAACCGGGGTTCCTGCTGATCAGCGGCGACGATCCGTCGGTCGTGCGGCTCATGAAGGAGGGCGCCTGTGGCGTCATCTCGGTGACGGCCAACGTGGCGCCGCGCGCCATGCACGAGATGTGTGCGGCCGCCCTGCAGGGTCGCCACGACGATGCGGCCGCGCTGGATGTGAGACTCGCGCCGCTGCACGGCGCGCTGTTCGTCGAGGCGAACCCGATCCCGGTGAAGTGGGCCGTGCACCGGCTCGGCCTCGTCGGGCCGGCGCTCCGATTGCCGCTCACGCCGCTCAGCGCGGCGCATCATGCGAACGTCGAGGCCGCGATGGTGGCCGCGGGCCTGGCCTTGGCGTGAGGGCGACGGGTCAGGGTCTTTCCGGCCCGGTGCCGACCGTGTAGGCTCTGCGCCCCTTCCAGCGGAGAGGTGGCCGAGTGGTCGAAGGCGCTGGACTGGAATTCCAGTTACATCTTCACGGGTGTACGTGGGTTCGAATCCCACCCTCTCCG
Source organism: Steroidobacteraceae bacterium (assembly GCA_018059685.1). Classification (GTDB taxonomy): domain Bacteria; phylum Pseudomonadota; class Gammaproteobacteria; order Steroidobacterales; family Steroidobacteraceae; genus RPQJ01. The sequence goes on from JAGOXN010000002.1 coordinate 30,651, forward strand.
CCAGTTCCGCGTGTCGCGACATCCGTCGCAACCGAATGAGCGTTACGGTCGCCAGTCGCGCATCCGTCCTGGCCGTGCTGGCGGCGCTCGCCGCCTGCGGGCGCCCTCCGGCGCCCGAGCAGTTCGACGGCCCGACGATGGGCACCACCTACAGCGTGGTGGTCACGCGCCTGCCCGCAGGGCTCGCGCGATCCGACGTCCAGGCGCTCATCGACGGGGTGCTCGGAGACGTCGATCGTCACCTCTCGACGTACGACCCGGACAGCGAAGTCTCGCGGTTCAACGCCAGCACCCGCACCGACTGGCAGGAGGTTTCGCGCCGGCTGTACGACGTCGTCGCCCTGGCGCGGCAGGTTTACCGCGAGTCGGGTGGTGCTTTCGACGCCACGGTCGGGCCGCTCGTGCAGTTGTGGGGTTTCGGCGGCGGCGGGGCCGCGGACCGCGACGAGCCGCCTCCCGAGGCGGTCGGTGAGGCACTCGGCGCAACCGGATTCGACAAGCTCGAGGCGCGCGACGAGGGGCCCGCGTTGCGCAAGGCGACGCCCGGACTGCAGCTCGATCTCAACGGAATTGCCCCCGGCCTCGCAGTCGACCTGATCGCAGTTGGACTCGAGACGCAGGGAGTCAACGACTACCTCGTCGAACTCGGGGGCGAGGTGCGGGCGCGCGGCCGCAGTCCCGCTGGACGGCCCTGGCGCATCGCGATCGAGGCCCCGGTGGCGGCAGGGCGGCGTCCCTATGCATTGATCGAACTCGATGGCCTCGCGGTCTCGACCTCAGGCGACTATCGCGATTTCCGCATCGTCGGCGGGCGCAGGCTGTCCCACACGATCGACCCGCGCACCGGCGTACCGGTGGCGCACGCGCTGGCATCGGTCTCGGTCGTGCATCGGTCGACCGCCCTGGCGGATGCGTATGCGACGGCGTTGATGGCGCTTGGCCCGGGGCAGGGCGAAACGACGGCCCGCAGGCTCGGGCTCGCGGCACTCTTCATCGAGCGCGAGGCGCAGGGTGGTGGATTTCACGAGCGCGTCACGCCGGAATTCGCGAGATTGCGACGCCCCTTGGACTGAAGGCTATCATCGCGCATGGCCGACCCGTTGACCCGCCTGCGCCGCCGACCACTGCTCGCCCCGCTGCTCATCCCCCTGCTCGTCGTGCTTGCGGCGGGAGGGGGCGTGTCGTGGATCGGAACCTGGGCGCGCACCACAGTCGTGATCCTGGTGCGCCATGCGGAATCGACGACCGCGATGAGCGGCGACCCGGACCTGAGTCCACAAGGCGAGGCGCGCGCGGCATTGCTCGGCGAATTCGTCGCCGACCTGCTCACCGGCGAGAAGGTGGATTACCTGTATGCGGCCGACACGCGTCGCGCGCAGCAGACCGCGGCCTCGGTCGCGAACCAGTTCCGGTTACCGGTCAATCTCATTGCGGGCAGCGACTGGGATGGACTGGCGACTCGGATCAAGCGCGAGCATCGCGGCGAGACCGTCGTAGTCGTCGGTTATTCGACGACGATTCCAGGCATCGTGAGTCAGTTGAGCGCGACCAACGTGACGCTCGCCGAGAACGAGTTCGACCCGATCTTCGTGGTCGTCATGCCGAGTCCGGGACAGACACGCGTCCTGCGCCTGAGGTATGGCCCGCACTAGCCTCGCAGTTCGATGGGCTGCATCAAGCACGGAATCCATGTTCCGTGAATTCTATGAAAGTCGCATAACATGCTGATTAAAAAGTATTAGTTTCTCTGTGCGCCAGCCTCGATTGCCTTCCGCACGAAGGCCTCGTGCGCACCGATCCGCAGGTCGGCGAGCACTGAGTCCTTGATCCTGCCGTCCCTGCCGATCAGGTAGGTGCCACGGCGCACGCCGAAGCCGAGCGGGCCGTCGAGGTCGTAGGCCTTCACGGCCTCCTTGCCGGGATCCGCGAGCAGCGTGAAGTTGAGCCCGTGCTGTTGGGCGAAGCGCTGGTGCGAGTCGACGTCCTGCGGGCTCACGCCGACGACGCGCAGTCGTGCCTTCAGCAGCTCCTGGTGGAGGTCCCGGAAACTGCAGGCCTCCCGCGTGCAGCCGGGCGTAAAGTCTGCCGGATAGAAATACAGGATCAGCGGTCCGGCCGCGAGCAACGACTTCAGGGTGTGGCGTCGCCCGTCCTGGTCGGCGAGTTCGAATTCCGGAGCCTTGCTGTCATTCGCGAGCATGCGGGTCACCTCCGGTGGACTGCACCGCCCCAGAGTAATCCACTTCCATGACGAGATAACCGCTGTCGTGCATCCCGCAGCCACGATAGGTCGCTTGGGCGCGGTCATTCGCGCGCTCGACGTACAGGCGCAGGCCGCAGACTCCGGGGTCGGCCCGTGCGAGCCGCTCCACGTGAGCGTGCAGCGCGCGGAAAACGCCCGTGCGCCGCGCTGACGGCTCGACGTACACGCTCTGGATCCACCAGAACAGACCGTTGCGCCAGTCGCTCCACTCGTAGGTGAGCATGAGCTGGCCCACGATCCTGCCCTCCTGCTCTGCAACGAGGTAGCGTCCGCGGCCTGGGTCGTCGAGGACCGCGCGCACGCCCGCGCCCACGATCACGGGGTCGAGCCGCTTGCGTTCGGTCTCGGACGCCATCGCCAGGTTGCAGCGTGCGATCTGGTCGGCGTCGGCGGGAACCGCCGGCCGGACGGTGATGCTCATGAGCCGATCATACCCGGCCCGTGCCCGCTGGTTGCGGGCCGGGGGGGCGATGCTAGAATGCGCGCCCTCGCGTGGGGCGGTAGCTCAGCTGGGAGAGCGTCGCGTTCGCAATGCGAAGGTCGAGGGTTCGATCCCCTTCCGCTCCACCACGCACACACGGCCGGGTCTCGAACCCGGCCGTTTTCTCTTACACTCCCGTCGCGCGCGCCCCGGTAGCTCAGTGGATAGAGCGACCGCCTCCTAAGCGGTAGGTCGTCGGTTCAACTCCGGCCCGGGGCGCCAACCTGACGCTGCGAAGACGACGATCTCCGCCGGGCCAGCGCCGGTCACCAATTCCACGAGCTGGGAGACGCGGCACCGGTCACCTGGCACCCCTGACCCTCGCAGGTTTTTGGGTACACTAACCAGCCTTTCCGCGTGGATTCGCACCGATCCGGCGGTCCGCGCATTCCCATATGGCAGGTCCGATGAGCGAACTCGATGCAATGCTGCCACCGACGCCGCTCAGCGCGGGAAATGCCGCGTACGTCGAGGCGCTCTACGAGCGATTCCTCGCCGACCCAGGCTCGGTGGAACCGGGCTGGCGCGGGTATTTCACCGGGCTCGGCGGTCTCGGCGACGACGTCGCTCATGGCCCGCTGGTCGAGGATCTCGCGCGACGATCGCGATCGTCGCGAGTCGCGTTGCAAGCGCCGTCCGGTCCCGATGTCGCCGCGAAGCAGGGTGCCGTCTCGAGGCTCATACAGATCTATGCGAACCGCGGACACCTCGTCGCCAGCATCGATCCGCTCGGGCTCATGGTGCGACCGTGGCCCAAGGTGCTCGCCCTCGACTACTTCGGCCTGACCGAGGCTGATCTCGACACCGAGTTCCTGACCGGAAGCCGCAACGACGCGATCCGGCCGAGACTCAAGCTGCGCGAACTGATCGCTCAGCTGAAGCAGGTCTACTGCGGCACGATCGGCGCCGAGTTCGCGCACGTGTCGCACACCGATGAGCGCCTGTGGCTGCAGGACCGCTTCCAGGTCGGGCGCCTGCAGCAGCACTTCTCGTCCGACGAGAAGAAGGACATCCTCTGGAACCTGACCATGGGCGAGGGCCTCGAGCGATACCTCGCCACGCGCTACCCGGCCCAGAAGCGCTTCTCGCTCGAGGGCGGCGACAGCCTGATCCCGCTGCTCGAGGACATGATCCAGTCCGGCGGCCTGCGCGGCATCGAGGACATCGTCATCGGCATGGCCCACCGCGGGCGGCTCAACGTGCTGGTGAACGTGCTCGGCAAGGCGCCGGGCGAGTTGTTCTCCGAGTTCGAGGGCAATTACGACCTCGCGAAGCTCAAGGGCTCCGGGGACGTCAAGTATCACAAGGGGTTCTCCTGCGACGTCGGCACGCCGGGCGGCAACGTCCACGTGGCGCTCGCATTCAACCCGTCGCACCTCGAGGTCGTCGATCCGGTCGTGGAAGGCTCGGTGCGGGCTCGCCAGGAGCGTCGCGGCGACGCCAGGGGCGACAAGGTGATGGCGGTCCTGATTCACGGTGACGCGGCCTTTGCGGGGCAGGGCGTGGTAGCCGAGACGCTGCAGATGTCCCAGGCGCGCGCGTTCCACACGGGCGGCACGCTGCACATCGTCATCAACAACCAGGTCGGCTTCACCATGCACGACCCGCGCGACGCCCGCTCGACGCTCTATTGCAGCGACGTCGCGAAGATGCTCGAGGCGCCGATCCTGCACGTGAACGGCGACGATCCCGAAGCGGTCGTCTTCGCGGCGCGCTTCGCGCTCGACTATCGCATGAAGTTCCGCAAGGACGTCGTGATCGACCTCGTCTGCTACCGCCGCCTCGGCCACAACGAGGCGGACGAACCCGCGGCAACCCAGCCGTTGATGTACGCGGCGATACGAGCCAGGCCGACGACCCGCCAGCTCTACGCGGAACAACTGGTCCGCACGGGCGTCGTCGAGTCGGCGGAGGTGGAGGCGCTGGCCGAGCGCTACCGGACGGGACTGGACGAAGGCCGGCCACAGGCGCACCAGGTGCTCGGCCTGATCGGCAACAAGCACACGGTCGACTGGTCGAAGTTCAACCACGTCGACTGGTCCGATCCGGTGCAGACGGGCGTGCGGCCCGAAGTGCTGCGCGAGCTCGCGACAAGGGCGACCACGTATCCTGAAGGGTTCGTGCTGCACCGGCAGGTCCAGAGGATCGTCGAGGACCGGCGCCGCATGGCGATCGGGCAGGCCGCGGTCGACTGGGGTTTCGCGGAGACGCTGGCCTACGCGTCGCTGCTCGACCAGGGTTACGCGGTGCGCATCACGGGGCAGGACAGCGGGCGTGGAACGTTCTTCCACCGCCATGCCGTCGGGCACGACCAGACGACTGGCGCGACCCATGTGCCACTGAAGCACATCAAGCCCGGCCAGCCGCGCTTTCGCGTCACGGATTCGCTGCTGTCGGAAGAAGCGGTGCTCGGTTTCGAGTACGGCTATTCGACGACGGACCCGAACTGCCTCGTGATCTGGGAAGGCCAGTTCGGCGACTTCGTCAACGGCGCCCAGGTCATCATCGACCAGTTCATCAGCTCGGGCGAGTCGAAATGGGGCCGCATCTGCGGGCTCACGCTGTTCCTGCCGCACGGCTACGAGGGGCAGGGTCCCGAGCATTCCTCGGCGCGGCCGGAGCGCTTCCTGCAGCTCTGCGCCGAAAACAACATGTCATTGTGCGTGCCGTCGACGCCGGCCCAGATGTTCCACATGCTGCGCCGGCAGATGCTGCGCGACTTCCGCAAGCCGCTGATCGTCATGACGCCCAAGAGCCTGCTGCGGCACAAGCTGTCGGTCTCGGCCATCGAGGATCTCGCGCGCGGCCACTTCCAGAACGTCATCGACGAGATCGACGACCTGGCGCCCGGCAAGGTCCGGCGCGTCGTGTTCTGCGCGGGGAAGGTGTACTTCGACCTGCTCGAGGCGCGGCGGGCGAGCGAGGTTCGCGACGTCGCGATCGTGCGCATCGAGCAGCTCTATCCGTTCCCGTCCGAGCAATACGCGTCAGTCCTGCGGCGTTACCCGAACGCGACGGAAGTCGTGTGGTGCCAGGAGGAACCGCAGAACCAGGGTGCCTGGTACCAGGTCCGCCACCGCCTGCAGGAACCGCTGAGCCACGGGCAGGAGCTTCTGTACTCCGGGCGGGCGCCGGCCGCGGCGCCGGCCACGGGAATTCCGCAGCTCCACAATCAGCAACAGCAGGGCCTCGTGGCGGCGGCGCTGACCGCCTCGACGAGGGACGGGACGGCACGCGCGACCGCGCGCCTGCGAACGACCGGCAGCAGGAAACGATCATGACCATCGAAGTTCGCGTACCACAGCTTCCGGAATCCGTCGCCGACGCCACGCTCGTCGCCTGGCACAAGCAACCTGGCGACGCCGTGGCGCGCGACGAGAACCTCGTCGACCTCGAGACCGACAAGGTGGTGCTCGAGGTTCCGGCCCCGACGGCCGGGATCGTGAAGGAACTCAAGGTGCAGAACGGCGCCACGGTGACGAGCGGGCAGGTACTGGCCCTGCTCGAAGAAGGCGCGGGAGCGGTGCCGGACAAGGCGGCGGCGCCCGCGGTGGCGGTCGCTGCCACGGCGCAGGCCGCGCCGTCCGCTGCGGGCGAGAAGCTCGCACCGTCCGTACGGCGCCTGGTCGAGGAGCACAAGCTCGACGCCGGCGCGATCGCGGGCAGCGGACGCGACGGCCGCATCACCAAGGGCGACGTGCTGACGCACCTGTCCGGCAGGACCGGGGCACCGGCCACCGCCGCGGGCTCGACGGCGCCGGGCGCAACCACCCCGGCGGTCACCTCGACCGGTCGCGGGGAGCGCAGGGTGCCGATGACCCGACTGCGCGCACGCATCGCCGAGCGCCTCGTGCAGGCGCAGTCGACCGCAGCGATGCTGACGACCTTCAACGAGGTCGACCTCACGGCCGTCAACGAGCTGCGGGCCCGGTACAAGGAGCGCTTCGAGAAGCAGCACGGCGCGCGCCTCGGCTTCATGGGCTTCTTCGTCAAGGCGTGCATCGAGGCCTTGCGGCGCTTCCCGGCGGTCAATGCCTCGGTCGACGGCAATGACATCGTCTATCACGAATACTTCGATATTGGCGTGGCCGTGTCCACGGATCGTGGACTGATCGTCCCGGTCCTGCGCGATGCGGATACGATGAGTTTCGGCACGATCGAGAAGGCCGTTGTGGCCTATGCGAACCGCGCGCGCGAGGGTTCGATCACCATCGAGGAACTCACCGGCGGCACTTTCACGATCACCAACGGCGGCGTGTTCGGCTCGCTCCTTTCGACCCCGATCCTCAACGTGCCGCAGAGCGCGATCCTCGGCATGCACAAGATCCAGGAGCGACCGATGGCCGTGGACGGACAGGTGGTGGTGCGCCCGATGATGTATCTCGCGCTGACCTATGACCACCGCCTCATCGACGGCCGCGAGGCCGTGCAGTTTCTGGTGGCGGTCAAGGACGCGCTCGAGGATCCGGCGCGCCTGCTGCTGCAGGTCTGATCACCAAGGAGCGTCCATGTCCGAGTCGTTCGATGTCGTCGTGATCGGCGCCGGCCCGGCCGGCTATCCCTGCGCGATCCGCGCGGGCCAGAATGGCCTCAAGGTCGCGTGCATCGACGAATGGCAGAACCACGACGGCAGCCGCACATTCGGCGGCACCTGCGTGAACGCGGGCTGCATCCCGTCGAAGGCGCTGCTCGAGTCGACCGAGCTCTATCACAAGGCGCAGGGTGAATTCGGCGCGCATGGCATCCGCATCGGCGAACTCGCGTTCGACCTCGCGGTGATGCAGAAGCGCAAGGCGAAGATCGTGAAGGCCTCCACGCAGGGCATCGCCGGCCTGCTGAAGGGCGCCGGTGTCACGGCGCTGCAGGGCCACGGTCGCCTGTTGCCCGGGCGCAAGGTCGAGTTCACCGGGACCGACGGCACGGTGCGCGAGCTCGCCGCGCAACACGTCGTGCTGGCCTCGGGCTCGGTGCCAATGGCGCTCGAGTCCGTGCCGTTCGACGGCAAGGCAGTGGTGGATTCCTGGGGCGCACTCGAGTTCGACGCGGTGCCGAAGCGCCTCGGCGTCATCGGCGCGGGCGTGATCGGACTCGAGCTCGGCAGCGTCTGGCGCCGGCTCGGCGCCGAGGTCATCGTGCTCGAGGCGCTGGAACAGTTCCTCTACATGGCGGACGGACAACTCGCCAGGGAGGCGCTCAGGCATTTCAAGAAACTCGGGCTGGACGTGCGGCTCGGTGCCAGGGTGAGCGGCGCGCGGTCCGGTGCGGACGGCGTGACGCTCACGTACATGGATGGCGCGGGCGAGAAGACCGTGACCGTCGACAAGGTCGTCGTCGCGATCGGCCGGCGACCCTTTACGCGGGACCTGCTGGCCGCAGGCACCGGCGTCGAACTCGACGAGCGCGGCTTCGTGAAAGTCGACCACGAATGCCGTACGGTCGTTCCGGGCGTCTGGGCCATCGGCGACGTCGTGCGGGGACCCATGCTGGCCCACAAGGGCAAGGAGGAGGGCGTGATGGTCGGTGACCTGATGGCAGGGCACGTCTCCGAGGTCAACTACAAGGCCGTGCCGTCGGTGATCTACACCGCGCCGGAGATCGCCTGGGTCGGCCAGAGCGAGGAAGAGGTGAAGAAGCTCGGGCGGCCCTACAAGGTCGGCAGCTTCCCGTTCATGGCGAGCGGCCGGGCACGGGCGATGGAGGCGACCGCCGGCTTCTGCAAGGTGATCTCGGCGTCGGACGACGACGAGATCCTTGGCGTACACATCATCGGGCCGATGGCCGGTGAACTCATCGCCGAGGCGGTACTCGCGCTCGAGTACTCGGCGAGCACCGAGGACCTGCAGCGGACCATGCATGCGCACCCGACCCTGAGCGAGGCCCTGCACGAGGCGGCGCTCGGCGCGGACGGGCGCGCGATCGACTATCCCAACAAGTAGCCGGTTCCGGTCAGCGTCTGCGTCGCGCGCGGATCACGTTCGGCAGGCCCGCGAATCGCGACAGGAGACGGCTCAGCTCGTCGAGACCGTGTACCGCGACCGTGACGTCGACGGTGGCGGTGTTCTCGGCCGCGTCGGTCACGGTGTTCATGGCCTGGATGGCGATGTGCTCGTCGGCCAGCACCGACGAAATGTCGCGGACGAGTCCCCGGTGATCGAACGCGTCGATGGTCACCGCGACCGGGAACGTGCGCTCCGGCGACGGGCGTCCCCAGTCGACGAGCAGCACGCGCTGTGGCTGGGCATCGCGCATGCGCAGGAGGTTGGCGCAGTCCGCACGGTGGATGCTCACGCCGCGCCCGAGCGTGATGTAACCCGCGATCGGCTCCGGCGGCACCGGACGGCAGCAGCGTGCGAACGAGCTCAGGAGGTCGCCGACGCCATCGATGACCATACCTGCGGCCGCGCCGGCCGCCGCGCGGCCCTGCGGCGGCGCGCGCGGCAGCTTCGGGGGTTCGCGTTCGTGCAGGCGCCGCTGCATGGCGCCCGCAACCTGGGCCAGCGTGAGGTCGCCTTCACCGAGCCCGATGAAGAGCGTCTCGGCATTCGGCAGCCCGAGTTCGTCGAGGATCTCGGGCAGCGGCGGCGCGCGCACGCCGAGCCGCTCGATCTCGCGCTCGAACATCTGCCGACCGTGCTCCCGGTTCTGGCCGACGTCGAGCTTGCGGAACCAGCTGCGCACCTTGGCCCGGTTGCGCGGCGAGGCGAGGAAGCCCAGCGCGGGTACCAGCCAGTCGCGACTCGGGTTGGGATGCTTGCCCGTGACGATCTCGACGGTGTCGCCGTTGGCAAGGCGGTGGTCGAGCGACACCATGCGCCCGTTCACCTTCGCGCCGCGGCAGCGGTGACCCAGGTTCGTGTGCACGTGATAGGCGAAGTCGAGCGGCGTCGCGCCCGACGGCAGGTCGACGACCTCGCCCCGCGGGCTCAGCGCGTAGACGCGGTCCTCGAAGATCTCGGCCTGCAGGCCGTCGAGCAGGTCGGGTTCGGCACCGGAGCGGGCCGTGGGCTCGAGCAGCTCGCGCAGCCAGTTGATCTTCTGCTGGTAGCTCGTCTCGGCCTTGCGGCCTTCCTTGTACTGCCAGTGCGCGGCGACGCCGAGCTCGGCATGCTCGTGCATCTCGCGCGTGCGGATCTGCACCTCGAGCGGCAGCTTGCCGGGCCCGATCACCGCCGTGTGCAGCGACCGGTAATTGTTGTCCTTGGGCGTGGCGATGTAGTCGTCGAACTCGCCCGGTATGTACGGCCACAGGCCATGCACGATGCCGAGTGCGGCGTAGCAGTCCGCCACGGTGTCGACCAGCACGCGCATCGCGAGCACGTCCATGACCTGCTCGAAGGCGAGGCCCTTTCGCTGCATCTTGCGCCAGATGCTGTAGATGTGCTTCGGCCGGCCGGAGATCTCGGCCGCGATGCCGGCGCCGTCGAGCTCGCGCGTCAGCTCGCGCCTGACGTCGTCGATGTAGCGCTCGCGTGCCTCCCGCTTCGCCTTGAGCCAGCCCGCGATGCGCCGGTACTCGGCCGGCTCGCTGTAGCGGAACGCGAGGTCCTCGAGTTCCCACTTGAGCTGCCAGATGCCGAGCCGGTTGGCGAGTGGCGCGTAGATCTCGCGCGTCTCGAGCGCCGCGCGCCGCTGCTCGGGCTCCGTGGCGCCCTTCAGGCTGCGCAGCCGCACGAGCTGCAGCGCGAGGCGGATGAGCACCAGCCGCACGTCCGACGCCAGCGACAGCAGGAGTTTCCGCAGGCCTTCGGCCTGCTCGGGCTTGAGCGCCTGACCTGGATTCCATCCGGCCGGGATGCCGCTGTCGCCGACACGCTCGAGTTCGCGCGCGAGGCGCACCGCCTGTTCGCCGAAGACATCGACTGCGCGCTTGTCGTCCCCGCCGCGGTCGCGCGGCCAGTGGCAGAGAAGCGCCGCAAGCAGGACGTCCTCGTCGGCCTGCAGCCCGGCCAGGAGGCCGGCGAGCTCGACGGCCCGCGACAGCTCGTCCTGCGATGCGAGCGCGCGCATCTCCTCGAGCGCCGCGCGCAGGCGCGGCGAATGCGAAGCGATGTCGATCTCGGCGGGTCTCACGGCGTGCGCTATGATACCGCGCTGAATTTCCGACCCTCGTGAGGTGAGTGCTTGCCCAGGCTCAATCGTGGCGGCCGGCGCTGGGCGGTCCCGGTGCGCGCGGGCGTGGCGCGTGGCGAATCCGTCCGGATCCTGGGGCTCGATCCGGGATCGCAGGCCACGGGCTTCGGGGTCATCGACTGGGTGGAGGGCGAGGCGCGCTACGTCGCGAGCGGGGCGATCCGCACCGCCGGGAGCGAGTTCCCGCCGCGATTGCGGCAGATCTTCGACGGCGTGGCGGCGCTGATGCGCGAGTACGCGCCGCGCGAGGTGGCCATCGAACGCGTGTTCCTGCACCGCAATGCCGACAGCGCACTCAAGCTCGGCCAGGCGCGTGGCGCGGCGCTGTGCGCGGCGTTCGCAGGCGATCCGGGCGTCTATGAG